>NZ_RDTE01000001.1:300000-563765 GCF_004125265.1 Streptomyces lydicus | reverse complement strand
GGCAGGTGGGTGACGGCGGCGTCGGCGGCCTTGAGTGCCTCGCGGGCGGCGCGCGGGTGGTCGGCGGCGAGCCGGGTCAGGGTGTGCAGTTGGGTCAGGGAGAGTTCGGCCAGGGGCCGGTGGCGGGCTTCTTGCTGGGCTGCTGCGGAGTCGTCGAGGTGCTGGCGCAGGCGCCAGGTCAGCACCGCGGCGGGGTCGTCGGCGTCGGCGAAACCGCGCCGGGGAACGGTGCGTGCCAGGAGTCGGGGAAGGTCGAAGCCGGGCGCGTTCGGCGTCGTGCAGCGCGCGGATCAGGGCGGTAGGCGTCGGCGGCGAGGAACCACGCCGCGCGGTCGGCGCCGAGGGCATCCTCGAGCTGGCCGGTCAGGGCGGGCTGTGGTCGCGCGTTCGGCGACGTCGGCGAACTCGGCGGACAGCTGGCCGGGGCGCTGATGTCGTGCTGCAGGGCGGCGATGGTCTCGGTCGCGGACAGTTGGGTGCGGCGGCGGGCGGCGATGGAAGCCAGCACGTCGTCCAGGCGGTCGCCGTCCTCGATGGCGAGGTAGAGGCGGTTGGTGCGTGCTCCCCGGGTCAGCTGTACGTAGACGCCCTCGCGTTGGGAGCGCGCGGAGGCCAGTGCGTGGGAGGTGTCGACGGTCATGCCCTGGGCGCGGTGGATCGTGGAGGCGTAGCCGAGTTCGCACTGGGCGGCGACGTAGGGGGCGGGCAGCCGGATCCGGCCGCGGTGCTGGTGTGGCGGACCACGACGTCGCCGTCGGGCAGGATCTCGGTGATGGTCCAGGTGTCTCCGTTCTTGACGAAGTCGCGGCCGCCGCGCACGGTCATGCGGCGGCGGTTGAGGCGGGTGACGATGATGTCGCCGGTGTGCGCGCTCTGCCCGGCGCGCAGCGGTGGTGTGGCGGGTGTCGATGGTGCCGGCCTCGATGTGCCAGGCCTGGGCGCGCAGGTTGAGTGCGGTCACGGTCGCGGTGTCGGCGGCCGTCATCAGCGAGGTGCGGCCTTTGCGCAGGTCTTTGGCCCAGGCTTCGAAGACGGCGTCGCACATGGCCTCGTAGTTTCCGGCGACGATCCGGCCCTTGCCCCGGTACCAGTCGAAGGCGGTCCGGTTGTCCTCGCCGTCGCGCAGGGCGAGGGAGGCGTCGGCCTCGCCGGCGGTGCGGAAGCGGTGCAGTTGGTCGAGTTCGACGGCGCCGCCCGCGCGGGCGATGAGCCGCAGCACTCCCCCGGCCTCGACGGCGGCGAGCTGGTGCGGGTCGCCCAGCAGCCGCACTACCGCCCGGCGGCGGCCGCGGCGAGGATTTTGTCGAGCAGGAGGGTGCCGGCCATGCCCGCCTCGTCGACCAGGACGACGTCGCCGGGGCGCAGGGAGAAGTCCTTGCCGACGGGTTTGCCCTCGGTGGCCCGGCCGCGCTGGTACAGCCAGGAGTGCAGGGTGTGCGCGCGCCGGTTCAGGTCGCTGCCGAGGACTTTGGCCGCGCGTGAGGACGGCGCGAGGGGGATCAGTCGGCCGCCGGAGGCATCCACCCGCGGTCGACCAGCTTCATGGCCGTCGTCTTTCCCGCGCCCGCAGGGCCGAGCCCGGCGAGCAGGAGCTTGTCCGACGACGCGAACGAGGAGGCCAGGGCGCGCTGTCCGGCGTCCATCGGGCCGCGGTTCAGGGCGGCGACGCGGGCGAAGGTGCCCCGCCCCACCGGCGGGATGACCTGGGTGCGGGCGCCGGCCAGGAGGTTCTCGGCGGCCAGCAGGGAGTGTGTGGTGAAGGTGGCCGAGCCGATGGGCCGGTAGATGCTGGTGCCGTCCATCCGCTGCAGGTCGGGGTGCGGCGGGTTGATCTCGGCGGGGGTGATGTCCAGGCAGTCGCTGTGGGCGAGCACCTGGGTCGGTGATCTGGTCGGCGAGCTGGGGCGGGGCGGTGGCTCCGGCCAGGGTGCGCATCAGGTAGCGGCGGGCTTCGGCCAGGACGTGGCGGCGCCGGAAGCTGGTGCGGGCGCTCGGCGACCGCGGCCAGGACCTCCTCGGCGCGGCGGCCGGTCGAGGCCGGTGACGGCGGAGCGGTTGCGCGCAGCAGCCTGCGCGGTGGCCAGAAGGTTGTCGACGGTGGGGCGGTCAGTGACCGCGATCGCCCGGCGCCGCCAGGTGGCGAGCAGTTCGTCCAGGGAGCGGGCCCGCGCTTGGCAGGACGGGTCATCAAACGTCGCCCGCCCCTGCAGGCGGGTACGGGTGGGCGCGTCGGGCTCGCGGCCGTGGCGGCGGCGGAAGCCGTCGAAGAGGTCGTCCATCATGGTGCGTACGCGGCTGGCGCGCTGTGCGAAATCGGCGCGGATCCGCGATCGATGCCGACGATCTGCATGACCGGTCGTTGGCCGGGGGTGACCTCGACCTCCTCGGTGGCAAGTCCCAGTCGGCCGCAGACCAGTTCCAGGGCGCGCTGGTTGAACAGCTCGCTGGCTACGACCACGTCACGCAGCAAGAGCCTCGAATCCAGATTGCGCCAGCGGCCGTCCGGTCCTCTCACGCGCGGGGATATGACCACGTGTTCGTGGAGCATGGGGTCCCCGGCGCGCGATTCGTAGTGAAGGTAGACCGTGGCCAGCAGTCCTGGCTTGGCCCGCTGCTGGGCCACCCCACCAGGGCCGGTACGCACTGCGAGGGCGTTGTGCTCCAGCCATGCCAGCGCTTCCGAGCGGGCTTGGGCCAGGACCTCGAGGGCGATCCGTCGTACCTCGGGGTCCCCCAAGGCGAACAGCAACGACAGCTCCTCGCTGGAGAAGGTGAGGTCATAGCCAGTACGGGCTTTTCTCTGGGGGCCGGTCCGTGCGGCCAGGAACCCGCCCAATTCGGCGCCGTCGGCCGGTGCCCGGTGGTACTCGGTCTCGAAGGCGAGCGCCGCGGTCCGCATCCGCAGGTCCTTCGTCTCCGCCTTCGTCAGCGGGCGGCACAGCTGCTCGCCGGCCTGCTGCAGCACCTGCTCGATCTCTCTGTCCAGCGGGGAGAGCTCGGCCAACTGCGGTACGGCCGGCCCCAGCTTGCCTGCCCGCATGGCTTGCCTCACGGAGGCACCCTGGGCCAGTTCCCGGGCCGCGATCGCCTCGGCGTTGGGGTGCATGCCCAGTCCGAACAGGGCCCGCATCTGCTCCTCGCTCACGATGCCGGACAGCCCCAGATCACGAGCGGCCTGCCCATGCCACAGGCCAGGCGGTACCCCCGGCACGTTCGAAGACACCGTCGGAGTACTGCCCTGGGCTCCGTCGCCCAGGGCGATGTTGCGCCGGTAGTAGCGCTCGCTCCCTGCGGTGAGCCCCTTCGCCGTCATCCCCACAAGACCAGAAGAGCATCGCGGAACAGGCCCATGCGGGCTGAGCGGCGGCCAGGTGCCGAACCTCCCAGGGCTCAGGAAAGGATCTTCGAACTCGTCCCGCCAGAGGGGAATTTGGGCGCTACGCCCGGAGGCGCGTCAAAAGTGCCAGAGGTGTGCGACAACCAACCCACCACCAACCGACAAACCACCGACCCCCACCACAACCAACCCACACCACCCACCACACCACCGACACCCACACACCACCGACACCCACCAGCACCACACCCACAGACCACCCACCATCACCAGACCCACCCCCACCAGAACCTCCCTCCCCTCCCCTCCCCCACCCCGCGCCGTCCCGTGAGCGGGACCAGGCGCAGCGACGGGGGTGCTATGGCGTGGGACGCGGGCGGCTTGCCCTGCTCGGGGCCGTACGGGCGGTTGAGACTGGCGCGATGCGGCCCGTGACGGGCGGGCCCGGTCGGTTGGAGGTGGCTGCGGTGGCGGCGAGTCGGAGCAGGGGCAAGGGGAAGAGCGGCGGGGTGCTGGCGCGGCGGAAGGTGGCGTTGGAGCGGGCTGCGGCGCGGATGGCGGAGGAGCGGCTGAAGGCTGAGGAGGTTGAGGCGGAGCGGCTGCGTCGGGAGGGGGAGTTGGATGAGTTGGTGGCTGACTTCGAGTTGGCGGTGGAGGACGAGGAGGCGGTGGTTGCTGAGGTGGAGGCGGAGGTGCGTCGGGTGCGTGAGCGGGGTCAGGTGCGGGTTGATGAGGCGCGGGTGGTGGCGGCGCGGGTGGTGCTGGCGATGGGTGAGGTTGGGGAGACGGTGGCGGGGGTGTGGGCGCCGGTTGGGTGTGAGGGTGGAGAAGGTCAAGGAGTTGCGGCGGTTGGGGCGCGAGGCTGTGGCTGCGGAGGGGGATGTGGGGCGGGGGGTGGCCGGGCCCGAGAAGGGGTCGGGGAAGGCTGCTGGTGGGCCGGGGGCCGGGGCGGGCGGGGAGCCGCGGGTTGAGCGGGCGGGGGCCGGGCCGGCGGGCGCTGCGGGGTCGGGTGCGGCTGTGTCCACTCCCCCGGCTCCGGGGGCTGCTTCCCCGGCTGGCCCTTCGGTGGGTGGTCCGGGGGGTGGGGTGCGGTCGGGGTGGCCGGGGGCTTCTGGGTGAGGGTGGCGGCATGGTGCGGCCCCGGCTTCGCTGTGGGGCGATGCCGGGGCCGGTGTGTGTGGGGGGTGGGTTCAGTTGGGGGGCTGCTGCTGTGCTGTCCAGGGGGCGGCGGGCCGGGTGGGTCGTTGGGGCGCGGCCGGCTGCTGGGCGGGCGGGTGTTGGGGCGGGTAGGTGGGGTGGGGCTGGGCGGGGGCGGGTTGGGGCTGCCAGGTGGCGGGGGGCTGTTGGACGGGGGGCTGCTGGACGGGGGTCTGGGGCGGGACGTGGCCGGTGAAGCGGTGGGGGTCGACGTCCTTGAAGTAGACGGTGACGGGGGCCTCGTCGTCGACGAAGATGCGTTCGTGGATGCCGGGGGGCGTGAGGATCCAGACGGTGGTGTCGTCGCGGCGCTGGGTGCGGCGGATGAGGGGCGGGGGGAGGGTGACCTCCTCGGTGGTGTCGGTGCTGCTGTCGTGCTGTTCGACCGTGATGTGGTCGACGACGGAGAACAGTCCCTGGATCTGCGCGAGTTCGTTGATGGTGGTCTGGTGTCTCACGGCGCTCCCCTCTTTCTGTTGTGGCGGTCCGTGTGGTGGCGGTGTCGTTGCGGACGGTAGGTCGCCTGGGGGGTGTGTGGGGCGGTGCGGGGGTGGGGGTGTCGGGGGGTGGGAGGCGGGTTGGGGTGGCGGTGCTGGGGGCGGGATACGCACGGCGGCCCCGCCCCGGGACACAGGGTGTCGGGGGCGGGGCTGTGGGAGAGGTGCTTGCGTCGCCGCCTGCCGGAAAGGGGGCGGGTTACTTCTGGGGGGCGCGGTTGAAGCAGGCGTCGACGTCGGTTGCGGTGCAGTGGGGCGGGCACGGCGATGGGGGCAGGTTGGTGAGGAGGGCGCGGACGTCGTTGGTGCCCTCGGCCGTCTTGTGGGTGACGTCGTGCTCTGAGGGGTAAGCGAGTGTGGCGCGGAGCACCTTCCCGGAGCGGGTCCCGATGACGATGTGCCCCGTGGCGCCGTGCGGGCCGCGTGCGGCGAGGTGCAGCAGGTGCTTGGCCTTGCCGGTCTGCCAGGTCAGGCGCAGTTCCTTGGAGGCGGCCAGGCTGACGATGCTTCGTGTGTACGCGGTCAGCCCGTGCGGGGCGACCGGAATGTCGGCGTGGTGGGTGCGTAGTTCAAGGGCCGTGTCGTTCAGGGTGAGGGTCATGGTGTTGTGGCCGTCGCGCTGCGCCCGGAGTAGGTCGGAGTGCAGGCACTCGCCGGTGGCGGGGTCGTGCAGCGGGATCGCGTCGATGTCATCGCCGCCGAGGGTGCCGGATGCGTCGTCGCCGCTGGGAGCGTTGCCCTCGGCGTAGGTGTCGCGGGGTGCGTTCTTGTGGGTGGTGTTTCCGGTGAGGTAGGTGCCGCTGTTGTCCCGGACGCACCACAGGGCAGCGTGAGTGTCCTCTCCGTTCTGGCGCTGGTCGTAGGTGGGGCGCAGGGTGTGGCGTGGGGCGAGCATCGAGTGTGTGGCGATGTCGATGACTTCGTTGAGGGCGAATTTCAGTGTGGTCATGGGTGTTGGCCTTCTCGGTTCGGTGTGCGGCCTGGTTGTTCTGCGGGCTGTGGGCCCGGCCGGGCGTGGGTTCAGTGCGGAGGGTGGTGTGGGTGCCAGGCGGGTGGGGGCCGTGCGGGGAGTTCCGGCCGGGGTTGACTGTCGCTGGGGGTGGGGTTAGCGGAGCAGCCCGGCCGGGGCGGGGTGATCGGTGGTCGGGCAGCAGTACGGCCCCGCGTCGGTGGTGTGCCGGGCGGGGCCGTGAGGTGTGTGGCGGGCGGGGTGCCACGGACGCGGGGCGCGGCCGGGGCCGGGGCCGCTCGTTGTCACATGCGGGCGTGTTCGGGATGGCGTAGGACGAACAGTGCCTTTGCCTGGTTCGTGGTGGAGCGGACCAGGCGGCTGTAGTCGGGGCCGCCCCACACCGTCCATCGGTCGTCGCCGATCTGTGGGGACCAGGTGAGGGCGTACTGCTCCTCGTCGGCTGTGCGTACGTCCCACCACCCCCGCTGTGTCCGGGGGGTGACCGTGGCACCCTCGATGGCCGGAATCTCCGGCAGCGGTCCGAACCGCCGCTCGACATAGTCCAGATAGGACCGGGTTGGCTCGATTGCGAGTTGAGCTTGGCTGCCGTTCTGCTGCCAGTAGGCACCACGCACTACCCGGAAACCGCGGCTGCTGACCTTGGCCAGGGCGGCGCCGGTCAGTTCGTCGGAGACCGGTGACACGTGCTTGGTCCCGGGCAGCGAGATCACGTCACGAGGCGCGTGAGTGTGGCCCTGGGCGTCCTGGAACCGCAGTGCGGCCGTGCCCATGAGCGGCGAAACGTACAGCTCTACCTGCGTGGGACGCGTACGCTCCTCCGCCCGCCGGTCGCACTCGCGGGCCTCTGCTTCGCTGTGCTGGATCGTCTGTGGCGTGTCCGCGCTGTTCTCGGCCAGTCGCGATGCCGTGTGGTGCTTGTGGGGAGTGGTCATTGTGTTCCTTTCTGCGGTGGCCGCGCGCCGGTTGGTCGCGCAGTCGGGTGCAGGTGCCGGGCCGCGCCGCGCGGCAAGGGGGGGTGCCTGCGTGGGCGCGGCCCGGCTGGCCGGTCGCCTCGGCACACGGGAGGGGTCCGTGCGGGGCGTTCCCGGCTGGACTGACCGTGCGGCGCAGCGGGGTTAGTAGCGCAATCCGGCCGGGGCGGGGCCGGGCTCATGGTGGGCAGCAGTGCGGCCCCGTGCCGGACGGGGTCCGGGCGCGGGGCCGTGGTGGGTGGGGGTCTAGCTGGTGGTCATGGTGAGCAGCATGCCGTCGTCGTCGTAGGTGACGTGGAGCAGGAAGTGGGTGGCGTGGGTGGGGGCGGTGCGCAGGATGTCGATGAGGGTTTGGCCCTCGTCGAGGGGCTGGGTGAGGTCGAGGGTTTCGTGGAGGTCGTCGCCTCCGAGGAGGGGGGAGGGGTCGGTGCCCGGTCCCCAGGTGTCGGCGTAGGCGATGTGGCGCCAGTGGCCGTTGTCGTCGCGGGCGGCGGGGGTGTTGTCGATGCCGTTGCTCATGAGGAACGTGCCGTCCCCCTTGATCCACCACAGGTGGGGGCGGGCGTCGGTGTCGCCGGGGCCGAGGGCGTGATCGGCGGCGGCGAGGGCGTGTTCGGCCGCGGAGCGGACTCGGTCGAGGGGGAAGGTGAGGGTGCAGTTCTGCTGTGTGGGGGGCTGGTAGGTGTCGCCGAGGACTTCGCGGAGCAGGGCGTTGAAGTCTTCGGGGGTGGTGGGGTGGGTCATGTTGGTTCCTTGGTGTGGTGGGTGCGGGTTGTCGGCGGCGCGAGGCCGGGCGCGGCGGGTGCCGTGGGGTGATGGTGGGGCGGCGGGGGGCTATGTGGGCAAGGGCAGGTCGGTCCTGGCGTGTGTGGGTGGGTGGGGCGCGCGGGGCCGCCGGCGGGGCGGCGGGGCTGGCGGTGGGATGCCGGGGAGTTAGGGGCGGTGTATGCGGAGCGGCCCCGCCCCGGGTGTGCAGGGGCGGGGCCGGTTGGGGTGGTTAGTCGTATGCGGGCTCGGGGCTTCGGTGTGGTCGGTGCGGTTGCCGCGCTCTCCGTCGGCGGTGGGCTAGCCCTCGGTCGGCAGCAGCAGCTGACCGTGCGGCGAGCAGGCGTCGCGGGCGTGGTCCTGTACGGCCATGGTGTGCTCCATTGCCTGCCGGTCCTCGACGAAGCACGCGTACCAGCCGCACCGTGTGCAGCGGGACCAGATGAAGGTGCGGGTGTCCTTCGGCCGCGACGGTGGGTACGGGCCCATCCATGTGCGGATGTGGCGGGTGTCCATCCGTGCGGACAGGCGTCGGCCTTCGGGGCAGCGCCGTTCGATGTCGTCGGCAACGGTGGCCGAGGCTGCGGCCGTGGTGCATGTCGTGCAGCCGTGCTGGTGCTCGGCGAATCGGTTGGGGAAGAAGGTGTTGCTGGCGGTCTTCATCTGGTGGTGCTCGCTTCTCGGCGTCGGGAAGTGGGCGCGTCGGCTGCGAGGGCGGTTGGCGGCAGCTCGGTACGGGTGGGGGTGTGCGGACGGCCCGCCTGCGGGCGCAGGGCGCAGCGGCCCCGCGCCGGTGGTGTGCCGGGCGCGGGGCCGTGGGAGGGATGGGCCGGTCAGTGGCGGTGGGTGATGCGTTCACCGGCGAGGGGGGGCAGGGCGGTGGGTTCGGGGACGGCGGTGAAGCTGATGGGGTCGACGCGGAGGCAGATGATCCAGTGGTCGGGGCCGGTGACCTTGATGACGTCGCCGGTGGAGACGGAGCGGAGGCTGTCGCTGGGCCAGGTCTGGCCGTTGTCGTCGGGGCCTTGGTGGTTGCCGACGGTGTAGGCGGCGTCGGCGGCGTCTTCGTGGGTGCGGATGCGGTGGCTGGCGTGGAAGACCAGGTGCAGGGGGCTGCCGTCGGGGTGGGCGGCGGCGAGCGGGTGGTGGTGCTGGTGGCCGTCGAAGTTGTCGCGGTGCATGTAGACGGTGGTGGTGTACGCGTCCGGGGTGGTGGTGGGGGCGGTGTCGGGGCGGGGAAGACGTCGCGGGGTGGGGTAGGAATCGTTGTGCTGGGCGCGCATGGGGAGGTCGGGGCGGAGTTCACGCAGGCGTGCGGCGGGCACGGCCCGGGAGAGGCTGGCGATGTTCACGAAGCGGGCTCCGCACCCGCCGCCGGGCTGCGGCTGCCATCCGGAGACGTCGGTGTGGCGGTGCACACCGTGGAGGGTCGGCTTGTTGCAGTTTCCGCATCGGGACTCGAAGTCGCCGACGAGGAGGGTGGCCGTGGCGGGCTCGTTGGCGGGGAGCGGTGGGGTGGGCTGGAACATGACGGGCTCCTCGTGTGGGGTGAGAGGGGTGGGTACGTCGGGTAGAGCCGGGGTGTGTGGCCGGCTGGTGGCTGGTCGCGCGCAGCTCGTTGGAGGGCTTGTGGTGGGTGGTCCCTGCTGCGCTGACTGTGGTGCGCGGGCGGGGCGGTGGCCGGGGTGTGTCCCGCGCCTGCGTGGTGGGCGGTGTGCCGGGCAGGCGACGGGGTGGGCATAGCACGTGCCGGGCCCTGCCCTGGCCGGGTGGGGCCGGACCGCCCCTGGGGTGGGGTGGGGCGGTCCGGCGGCCGGGGGCTCGACCGCGCCTGGGGGGGGTGGTGCGGGAGCGCCTTCCGGCACCACTGACACTCCCCCGGGTGGGGGCAAGACGCGCAAGCGCAGGGGGTGCGGACGGCGGGCGTGCGGCGGGGCGACGGGAACGCGGAAGCCCGCCCCGGGAACGCGGAGGCCCGCCCCGGGAACGCGGAGGCCCGCCCCGGGAGCGGGGCGGGCCTTGGACGCGGGCCGGCGGGGTGGCCTGGGCGCGGGGTGTGGGGTGCCACGGGCCGCGGGGGTGCGGCTGGGGTGGGGGTTTGGGTTGCGGTACGGCCCGTGCCCGGGGAGGGTGTCCGGGCGCGGGGCCGTGCTGGTGTGGTGTCGGGGTGGTTAGCGGACGCGGGGCGCGGCCGGGGCCGGGAGGTCGCCGCCGTCGCAGGGGTCCAGCGTCGTGACTACGACCGTGGCGGCAGGCGGGGCGAATGCGAAAGGCCCACCCCGGGCGGGCCTCAAACTAGGCGGCCGGGTCCCGAAGATGCTGGCCGCCTCTGGAACGTGCTTCTACGACCGCCATTCCGACCGGTAGTCCGGGTGCTTGTCGTGCGCGGCTGCCAGATGGCGGGCGACTTGGTCCAGGTCCTGTCGGATCCCGGCGAGTCGTTTCCGCCTCTCGGGGTCGGGATCGGCATCAATCTCAGTGATCAGCTTCCGCCATCTCTGGTTGAACAGGCGCTTGGCGCCTACCTCGGCCAGGACGCGGGCTGGGTCATGGCGGGCAGCGTGCACGAAAGCGGGCATCGGCGAATCGGCATCCGGGTCGGCAGGGTCCGGAGTGGAGGCGACGACCGCTCCCCATCGTCCGCCCATGACCTCAGGCGGGCGCGGCAGTCCAGGGCGCAGGGCGACAAGTAGCTCTTCATCGTCGTGATCGCTGATGTGAGCCTCCCACTCATCACCTGTGGGTGAGGGCTGCCAGGCGCCCGGCTCGCCGACCACTGTGGCGCCGCTGGCCGCGCGGGCCACCATCTCGTCCTCGTCGAGCCGGGCGTCGTTGAAATCGGCGATCGCGAGGAGTTCAGCGGTGGGTTGGGTCAAGAGGACCTCCTAGATCAGAAGCGGGCCAGTACAGCCGAACTCACACAAGCATGATCCAGGGGTGAGAGGTAAGGGCGGCAACCTGGCCTGGGTGATGCCGAGGGTGTTGAGGAGCCACTCGCTGACGCGGGACGGGCCGGGGCTGTGCGGAACAGCGGGGTGCGCGCAGGGGGCTAGGGCTTCTTCACGGTGGTGATGACGTGGGCCTGATCCGTGCCGCGGTTGCGGTCCTTGCTGGCCGTCTGATCCGTGCCGGGGGTGCGGTGCGGGTGCTGCTGGGGCGGGGGTTTGGGTAGCGGTACGGCCCCGTGTCCGGGGAGGGTGTCCGGGCGCGGGGCCGTGCTGGTGTGGTGTTGGGGTGGTTAGCGGACGCGGGGCGCGGCCGGGGCCGGTGCCTTGGGGGCGGCGGGTGCCTTCGGCTTGGGGGCGGCCGGGGCCTTGGGCTTGGGGGCGGCGGGGGCCTTGGGTGCTGCAGGAGTCTTCGGCTTGGCCGGGGTCTTCGGCTTGGGGGCCGGGTTGGTGGTGGTGTGCTTGTGCGGGGCGGTGCCGGGGTGGTGGTGCGTGTTCTGGTGGGTGGGGCGGGTGGTGGTGCTGGTGTGGGTCAGCAGGCAGGGGCGGGGCCCGCCGTGCACGATGTCGGTGTGGGCGGTGTGGGTGGCGTGGCAGCGCGGCGGGGTGTTGTGGTCGGGGAGGATCGCTGCGAGGAGCAGCAGGAAGCTGAACAGGACGATGACGGCTGCTGCGAGGAGCGTGAGGAGGGCGGGGGCGGGGGTGCGGGAGTTGGAGTTCATGAAGCTGCCTTTCGAAGAGAACTGGTAAGGGCGCGGGCCGGGTTGAACGATCCGGCGCACGGCGGTCGCCTTGAGCGACGCAGCAGCCGGGGCCGTGCGCTGCCGGGCCGGTTGTGCGGCTCGTGTGCTGCAACCACTGTGATGGCCGGACGAGTTAGCCGGACAAGACCAGCAGCCGACCGGCCCCGGCCCGGTGCCCCGGCGCCAGGCCGGGGTCCCCGGGCCGCCGGGCCTCGACGGGCGACGGCAGCCCGCACCGGTGGGAAGGACGGCCCACGTCGGCGGGGCGGGAGACGACGGCGGGCACAGCCGACGACGCAGGGCCATGGGAAGGGCGAGGACTGCCACGCCGGGTGCGTGGCCGACGACGGCCGCGGCGCGTGGGCAGCCCGCCGCGCCGGGGTCCACGACGGCGGCGGGCGGCCAAGGCGCCGCAAGGTGGCGGGGTGCCGGGGAGCGCGGTCGCCGTGCTCAGCGTGGTCTGCCGGCACCGGGACGGGGCCTGGGCCGGCCTGGGCCAGCGGCATACCGGGGCGCGCGGCCCGCGCGCGGTGGGCGGCCCGCGACGGTGGGCGGCCCGCGACGGTGGCGCCGCGGCGGGGCGGGGCCGGGCGGGGCGTTCCAGCTGAACTGACCGTCGCGGGTGGTCCGGATACCGGCGCAACCCGGCTGGGACGGGGCCGGGACGCGGGCGCTGCGCGGAACCGGGGCCGGGCATGGGCGTGCCCCGGGCGGCCGGGTCGGGGCGGTGGCGTGAGTGCCGGGCCGCGCACACCGCAGGGAAAGGGGGCCTGCGGTGTGCGCGGCCCGGCGGTCGGTCGCCTCGGCGCACGAGAGGGGGAATCTGTGCGGGGCGGGCCCGGCCGGTCCGGATGCTCGACGCACGAGAAGGGGAGCTGTGCGGGCGTTCCGGCTGAACTGACCATCGTGGGTGTGCGGTTACCGGCGCAACCCGGCCGGCGCCGGGACGGGGGCCGGGACACGGCCAGCGGCGCCGGGGCACGCGCCGGGCGCGAGGCGGCGGCCAGCCACCGCAGAGGCGGAATGCGGCAGGCCCACCCCGCCGTGTGGCGGGGTGGGCCAAGGGGTGTGGTGGGTGGTTCAGAAGGGCGGTTCGTCGCTGTAGTTGTAGTCGCTGGGGCGGGGCGTGGGCTGCTGGTTGGCGGCGTGGATGAGGTCGTCGCGGAAGTCGCGTAGTCCGAGGACTGCGATGCGCTCCTGGCCGGTGGGCCAGTTGGGGTCGTTGTCGCGGGCCAGTCCGAAGTCTGGGTTTTCGTCGATGCGTTCGAGGGATTTGGCGACGATGTCCGCGGCGGCCTGGTAGTCGGTGGCCGGGTGGGTGAGGGTGTCCGGGCTGGGGGTGGGCAGGACGGTGGAGCTGTAGGCGGGGTCGTTGGTGACCAGCGTGCCGAGGACCATGACGGCCAGGGCCCAGGCGGTGTCGCACGCCTCGCGGTGGGCGGGGGTCAGGGTGAGGGCGGTGTTGGCGGTGTCGGCGTGGTGGCTGGAGCGGTCGATGGTTGTCTCGGCGGTGATGTGTGCGCCGAGGTGGAGTACGCCGGCGAGGGTGCCGGGCTTGTGCTCGGGGGCGGGCTGCCACGACCAGGGGTTGGTGTCGGTGGTGAGACGGTCCGCTGCGGCGTGCCAGCGGGGGCCGGGGTAGCCGTCGGTGCGCAGGGTGATCGCGCCGGTCTTGGGGTTGATGGTGATGCTGCCGCTGATGGGGCTGTTGCGGGTGTGGGGGTGTTGCTCGAAGAGGTTCAGGCCGGTGACGTGTTCGCCGGTGTGGAGGTTGGCGTGGGCGCGGGTGGCCAGTGGCGGGGTGGAGGCGACGAGGGCGGTGTAGAGGCCGTTGAAGGTGCCGGAGGTGGTGAGTGCCTCGTGGAGGCTCTCGTGGGTTTCGAACATCGGTGTCCCTTTCGTGGTGGATGGGCCTGCGGGTGCGGGCCGGGCGGAGGGACGGTCAGCGGGGGTGGGGTTAGGCGGGCAAGGGGTGGTGGGTGTGCGCGGCCCGGCGCCGTGGTGGGTGCGGAGGCGGCGCCGGGTGAGGTTGGGGTGTCAGCCGGGGTCGGGTTCGGTGGTGGTCATGGCCTCGATGTCCTGCCATGACAGCGGGTGCCGGTAGGCGCGGTGGGGTTCACGGGCCAGGATGTGTGCGGCGTTGCGGTGGGCGGTTTCGTGGGCGCGCCTGATGCGTTCGGTGGTGTGTTCGGGTGTGGCGTTGGGGGATGCGGTCTCTCGGGCGAAGTCGGCTGCTTCGTCGGCGACTTCGTCGGGTGTGGCGTCGTACATGACGAGGTCGTCGACGATGGTGGAGTAGACGGCGAGTTGGCCGTTGGGCTGGAGGATGATCTGTCGCATCGGGCCGGGTTCCCTTCCGAGGTGCGGTGCGGCGGGTGGAGTGGCGCGGCTGGCGGCCCCTGCCCCGCGCCGGGCGGGGGCCGGACCGCCCCCCGGGGGGGCGGTCCGGCGGCCGGGGGCTCGACCGCACCTGGGGGGTGGTGCGGGAGCGCCTTCCGGCGCCACCGACACTCCCCCAGGTCGGGGCAAGACCCGCAAGCGCACGGAGTCCGGACCGCGGGGCGACGGGAACGCGGGCGGGATGCCGGGGGTTCGGGGCGGGCTTGAACGCGGGCCGGGTGCCAGACAGCACCCGAGCCGGGTGCGTGACGGGTTGTTGTGGCCCGGCACCGTTCGCGGTGCCAGGGCCTTCGCGGCCGGGGCCTTGGGGGCCTTCGGTCCGGTCGGGGCCTTGGGCTTCTGGCTGGGCGTGGTGGTGTTGCGCTTGGGCTGGGTGTGGTCGGTGCCCGGGTGGTGCTGCGTTCCCTGGTAGGCGGGGCGGTTGGTGCCGGTGTGGGTCAGCAGGCAGGGGCGGGGACCGCCGCGGACGATGTCGGCGTGTGCGGTGGCGCGGCAAGGCGGCGGGGCGGGTTGGGGCTGCGTGGGTGGTGGGGCACGGAGGGTTAGTGGGGCGACACCGACACCGTGCGGCTCGGGCATTGAGGTGGCGGCCCCGAAAAGCAGTGAGCCCGCCGCACACTGGTCAGGTGTGCGGCGGGGCCGAGGTGTTCGGGTCAGAGGCGGCCGGCGGTCTTCTCGACGGTGGCCTGCGCGCGTGCGCTGTAGTCAGCGGGCTGACGGGACTGCTCGTCCTCGCGCAGGCGGTCGCGTGCGCCGGCGGACACGAAAGCCACGGCGGCAGCCATCTGGGCGCTGGCGGCGACGGCAAAGAGCGGAGTCAACAACGTGTCGTGGCGTGCCGCTGCGTGGATCATCAACACGGAGAACAGAGCGGCTGACACTGCGTTGAAGAGGCCGACAGTGAACAGCCGGCGAGGAGCGCGGGGCTTGCCGTCCTTGAACACGACGACGGCGGCGGTTGCGGCTGCTGCCGGTGCGCCTACCGAGCAGGCGGCGGTGAGCACGTGGGTCAGCGTCATGGGATCGCTCTCTTCTTCTCAGGATGGGTGTTGGTGTGCTGGGCCGGGCGGGTGTGTTCACCGCCCTCGGCTGGCGGGTTGAACTGTGGCGGGGGCGGAGGCAAGCGCCGCAAGACGGAGCCAGGGCCGGGCCGACCCGGGCGGGCGCGGAGCGGCCCCACTTCGGGTGGCGACGGGAACGCGGAAGCCCGCCCCGGGAGCGGGGCAGGCTTGAACGCGGGCCGGGTGCGTGACGGGTTGTTGGCCTGGCATTGTTCGCGGTGCTGGGGCGTGTGGGGGGCCGGGCAGGGGCGGCGGGGCCGTCAGGCGGTGGGAGGTGCAGCGCCTACGGTGGGGCGGCCTCTTCCGCGAGACACCGGGGGGGCAGGGCGCGCGGGCAGGTGACCAGGGCGTGCCATGGGGAAGGGGTGCCGGGCCGCCCCGGGGGGGGCGGCCCGGCGGCCGGGGGCTCGACCGCACCTGGGGGTGGTGCGGGAGCGCCTTCCGGCAGCACCGACACTCCCCCAGGTGGGGCCAAGGCGCGCAAGCGCACGGGGTGCGGACGGCGGGCGTGCGGCGGCCCCGAACCCGGGCGGGATGCCGGGTTCGGGGCCGGTGGGCGTGGTGCTGGTCAGGCGGCCGGGATGGTCAGCAGGTGGCGCAGCCGGTCCAGGCCGGTGGCGTTGCGGCCGCGGCGCTCGTGCTCGGCCCGGCGGGCCTGGGCGCGGCGGAACCTCAGACGCGGGCGAGCGGCGGAGCGGCGGAGCGGGACCGTACACGACCAGGGCGCCGACCGGTTCGGCCGGGTCTGCCTGCCAGCCGCTGCCAGCCGGGCACGAGCATCCGGCCGCACCAGCCTGCTGGACCGTGAGAGGCAAGGGGTGAAGAGCATGGGTGGTCGCTTAAGCGGATCCTGCGCATGTGCCGTCCTCCGGAACAGTGGCGGGGGCGCGGCTGAGAACGAGGACGGCGATATCGTCCCGCCGGACGACATCCCGAATGAGGGCACCGACGAAACTCACCTGACCAGTGGCGACGTCCGTGTCCTGGAGATCGGTTCCCGCGCTGTCAGAGATCGTTTCCCTCGGCGACGCGCAAATGGATCTAGGAACGCGGGCGAACCTCCAGGTCGCCACCCGGAGAGAGCTGGATCCTTGCTGTCACGCGGGCCACAAGTTCTTCTGGGGAGCTACCCAGCTCTCTCGCCAACCTGCCAAGACGCTCCCAGACGTCTGCGTCGAACGTAATGACTCGCTTCACGGGCGGCCCGCTGTTCATGAATCCCTGGCCTTCCAACTCGTCTCGCGGTACTCGGATCATAGAGCGGCGGTCCCCGTAAGGCTGGACGGCAGTTTCGTCACTGCAAGGAGACGACTTTCGTCGGTGCTCCGCCGCTCTCCGTAGCCGGGCACGCCCGGGACGGGTGCAGGTGGGAGTATCGGCCCATGAGCATGAATCAGACGACCGAGACCCCTGCTGAGCGCCGCTACCGCGAGGGCATGGAACTCAACAACGTCCAGGCCCGTGCCGAGGAACGCGCGGCCGAGCACCTTCGCGAAGCCGCAGGCGCCCTCCAGATGCGGTTCGCATGGTGCTGGGACCACGGCGCTCTGCACCACTTCCCGACCCGCGAGGACCCTTGGTGCACCGCTCGATGGAGTTGGCTCGAGGGGAACTCCGAGACCGATGCTCTCGCTGACAAGGAGGTCCGACACGGCGACGCCAAGTTCCTCCATCAACTCCCCGACGCTGAACAGCTCAAGCTCATCACACGGCAGGACAGTCCGTGACAGCCGACAGCTGACCCTATGAGAATGGTGCGTACGCCGCCGATGCCCGCTACCGGGCCGAGGAGATGGCCAAGTGGCCGCGTACCTTGCCCAGAAGCAGGCCCCGCGGAACCCGCGGCGGAGACGCTGGTCGGCGCGCCGACCAGATGGGCACGGCGCCGTCGGGCGCACCGGCCGGACCCGCGGGGCGGGGGACCGGCTCGGCCCCGGCGGCTGTCTCCGGCGGCCTTTGCCCGCGCCTCCACCTGTTCGCCGGTAGGCGAGGCGAGGAGCGGACAGGGGCCGGCGGCCCGGGCTTAGGACGTTGACGCGTCCCGCTGCGCCCGCTTGTCCCGGAGCCACTTGTGCTGGCTGACCCCCGCCGGGCGCTCGCTCTCCCACCGGACTTCGTCCGCGGCCCGCGCGGCCTGGGCGCCCGCGTGCTCGGTGGCCAGGCGGGCGTACGCGAGAGCTTTGGCGGCGGTCGCGAGGACGGCGGCGGCGAACCGAGGGTCGTGCTGGCCGGCGGCCTGAGGGCCTGCTCCGTTGGCTCCCGCCACGTAACTCCATCCGGCCACGGGGTAGTAGCCGGTGCAGTCCGGGCGGCAGGGCTCTTCCTCGTGGCCGAGGTGGTTGCCGCCGCATGCGCAGGATTCGGACCACTCGGTGACGACGCGTCGGCCGATGTGGGGGCGGGCCGGTGCGGGAGCACGGCGTCGGCTGCGGCGGATGTCGGCTGCTATGTGAGCGGGGAAGGGGCGCATTAGCGTGGGGTCACCTTCTGGAGGTTGGCGAGGGCGCGGGGTTCGGCAAGGGGCCGTGGTGGGCTGGTGTGCCGGGCCGCGCATACCGCGGGGCAAGGGGGTGCCTGCGGGGCACGACCCGGCGGCCGGTCACCACGGCGCACGATAGGGGGAACCTGTGCGGGGCGGGCCCGGCCGGGCCGGTAGCTCGACGCACGACAGGGGGGCTCGTGCGGGGTGTTCCGGCTGAACTGACCCTCGCGGGTGGTCCGGCTACCAGCACAACCCGGCCGGCGCCGGGGCCGGGACGCGGGCGGAACCTGGCACGGATGGGCAATGACCGTTCACACAGTGGTGGCGGCCCGGGGCTGCGGACGACGAGCCGGGCCGGACGCGCGCGGCCGAGAGGGTGCCTGCGCCCGCCCGGCCGAGCCTGCCCGCAGTCTCCAGCCCGGGCGGGCGCAGCCGGGGCCGGAGGGGGAGTGCCAGTAGCGTCGCGCGGTGCCGGTCAGGGTCCGTGCGAGCGGCGGGCGCTCGTGCAGTGGAGCCTGACGGCGGGCAGCGGCCTGCATAGCGTGGTCGGTGTGGACATGCGATGGCCCCGGCACACCTGCGGCGGTACCGGGGCTGGGAGGAGCTGCCGACGGGCCGGGCAAGCCGTGGCGGGAGTTTAGAGACTGGCCCAGTCGATCGTCTCGCCGTTGGCGAGATAGCGCAAAGCGGCCAGTACGTCGTCGCGGTCGAGTTCGCCGTAGAACAGGTCCTCGGCGTCGTCGGCGGTGATGCCCAGTTCGGTCCGGGCGACGTGGTCGACGTAATCCGTGAGCCCGTTCTTGGACGCCCGGACCACACCGGATGCGAGCTCCAGCGTGTACCCGGTGAGGTGGGCGGCGTATCCGGCAACGCACAAGGTGGTGCCGCAGCCGACTTCTTCGTCGGCGGTGAGGCGGGTTGCCCCGGCCATCCAATCACTCTGGTCGTGGGTGGCGGGACGCTTCTCGATCGCGGTGATGATCCGGGCGGCGAGTTCAGCGGTCGGATTGGTCATAGCTCCTCCAGGTCGAAACAGGGGTGGGTGGAGACCGGCCCCTGCGAGTGGGAAGTGCGCCGTCCCTCGGGCCGGCGGGAGGACTGTGGCCGGAGGCGGAGCTAGGCCCGCAACACAGCGGCACGGGAAGGGCGTTGGTGGACGACACGGGGGACGGCTCGCCCCGGGCAGATGCCGAGGGCGAGCCGTCAGACGGGGCGGCGCGGAGTCGCGAGCCACACAACCGGGGACTCCGGGGCGCCGGGGCGCTTGCGCGCGGACTCAGGCGGTCACGCGCAGCCGTTCGTCCCAGCAGCAGGAGCCCACCCACCCGTTGTCGTGCCGGTGCGCGGTGGCCAGAAGGATCTCCCTCCGGCAGAACTTGCACGTCTCCAACTCGACATCGACGCCGCGCCCTTCGAGTACCACAGTGATCTGCGCATCGGTCGGGTAGTTGTCGAACGACTCGTCTTCTGTCAGCACCTCTTCGTCACGGCAGCTCACCAGGCCGTAAGAGCGGCCGCCGGTGCCGTTCCAGACCAGTTCCCGGACGAAGTACTGTTCTCCATCAACCTCGAACGGATCGTGGTCGATTTCACGGACGACCACTGTGCCGGGCCTCGACGCGTTTCCCATAGTGACTACCAACTTTCGTGTTGCTTCCTGTCGACTCGGAGTGTGAGGAGCGATCACACCTCTCCCGCCCCGAAGGGCCGGCGGGCCGCACAGTGGCGGTGCACGTGGCAAGCGGCGCAACGTCATCAGCCGCCAGCGCGTTGGGGGTGGTCGCGTGGCGCGGCGGGCAGGGCGGGACGGGACGCGGGGGCGTCGGCACGCCCCCGGCCCATGCGAGGCGCGGGCCGGGGGCCGGGGAGGGGGGCGGGTCAGGCTGCCTGGGTGCCGGTGCGGGCGGCCAGTTCGGCGGCCATCGCCCGTCGGATGACGGCCTCCGCCAGGAGCGGCGGCATCGCGTTGCCGATCTGCTCGTACTGCTTGGTCCGCGAGCCCCGGAAGGGATGGCCGGACGGGAACGTCTGGAGCGCGGCCGCGTCGGCGACGGACACCCGGATCATGTCCTTGCGGCCGCCGCGGTAGGCGGGTAGGTCATCGGCGTCCACCAGCCGGGTGTCCGCGATCCAGCGGCCCGCGTCCCGCTCCCCGTACAGGGTGGCGCGGCTTCCGGAGCCGCCGACACAGGACGGGTCCGGTCCCCCGGCCGCCGTGCCGACCGCGACGGTCAGCGCAGGCCGGTGCGTCATCCCCCAGCCCAGCGCCTGCGCCATCGACACCCACGGCAGCAGGTCCTGGTTGCCGCCGTCCTGGTCGGTGGTGCGGGAGTAACGGCGGTGCGTCGCAGCGGGCAGGGCGGCCTCGCGCTCGCCCCGGCGGCGGGCGACCAGCACCGCGCGGGCCCGGGTCTGCGGGACGCCGTACTCCTCAGCGTTCATCCGGCCCGTGACCACCGTGTAGCCCTCGATCCGCAGGATCTGGGCCATCGCCTCCCACACCGGCAGCACAGTGGGCACCTGCTCCAGCATCACCGTCCGGTACGGGCGCCCGCCGTCCAGCGCCTGAAGCGTCCAGCGCAACGGCTCCAGGACCAGACCGGTCCGCTCGTCGTCCAGCGTTGCGAGCCCAGAACGGATGTCCCGGCGCGCGGCCAACTGGTCCGCGAAATGCAGCACCGTGTCCAACGCCCGGCGCCCCGCGCCCTTCCCGCCGATCGAGTACGGCTGACACGGCGGCGAACCGATCAGATCCGTCGCGGTGGGGAAGTCACTGGGCCGGTAGGCCCGGACGTCACCCTCCACGGTGTCCAGCCCGGCAGCACGCCGCGATTCACACGCCGCACGGTCATGCTCGATCCCAGTCACCGCCACGCCGAGGCGTTGCGCGGCCAGATCCCAGCCACCCGGCCCGCCGAACAGGTCAACTATCTCCACCCGGCAGGCGTCGTCCTTCATCTTGATCATGGGGAGTGCCCCGATTCCTGGTCACGGCGTCACCAAGAACCAGGCCCGGCCCCGTGACATGAACAGGTCCAGAAACCCCCATACACGACCAAGCCACACAACTCCTAACAAACCGTGAAAGCACACCACCTCAACCAACCCCGCCGACTGCGGCCCGCACACGGCACCGCCGGACATGGCACAAACCCCCGGCACCACGAGGGTGCCGGGGGCGAGGATCTTGAAGGAGCTGGGCCTAGGCGCGGTGGCGCCGTGCGGCATCATATGTCGCCCGGCCAATGGGGGTTTGGTGGCTTTGGTGGCAGCACCGCTAGGGGTGGTGTGGGGTGTTCCGAGCCGGTGTGTCTCGTGCCGGGTGAGCGCACTGTGCGGTGGCGGTCCGAGCAAGGGACGGTCGCCCTGGCCGACCGCGGCCACTCGGCCCCGGCCCGCGCGGGGTGGTGTGCGGAGCCAGGGCCGGTGCGGCGCAGCGGGGCGGGGGTCAGGTGAGGCGGGTGACGGTGATGTCGCCCGCGCGCCGGGAGTCGTCGAAGAGGGCGGTGGCAAGCGCCTTGGGGATGTCCGCCTCGGTGTTGAAGCCGGGGACGATGCGGACGGTGTGGCAGAGGACCTGTCCGGTGTCCTGCGGGGCGAGGCCGGGGCCGGTGGCGCGGAAGTACACGGTGCGGCTGTAGGGCTTGGCGTCTTCGGGGGTGGGGAAGAGCGCGTAGCGGGCGCGGCCCGCGTGGTCGGCCAGGCGCAGCGTGGTGTGGGCGGCGAGCGCGAAGTCGGCCCATGCGGAGCGCGCGGCGGGGACGGTGGCGATGACGATGGTGTCGCTTCGGCGGGTGGCGGTGGCGTCGGTGAATCCGGCGGTGGTGAGGCTGGCGAGGGCGGTCTCGCGCAGGTCGGCAGTGGTCACGGGAGGCTCCGGGTGTTGGGCGGGTGCGGTGGCCCGTAGATGGGTTGGGTGAGCCCCGGCCGCGTTGCGGTGGCCGGGCGGGTTCACCATCGGGGCGCGGGAATCAATCGCAGCAACCCGGCTGTGGTGGTAGCGCCGGACCGCCCGGGCCGGGGTGGGCGGCGTCGGCGTGCGGACAGCCCGCGTGGCGGTGTGCCTGGCACGGGCCGGGAGGTCAGTTGTAGGAGGGGCCTGCGAGTGCGGTGCCGTAACTGTCGCTTCGGCTGCGGCGGAGGTCGGCTGCTAAGTGAGCGGGGAAGGGGCGCATCAGCGTGGGGTCACCTTCTGGAGGGTGGCGAGGGCGCGGCCCGGCGGCCGGACGCACACAACGCACGGGAGGCAAATCGGTGGGGTGATACCCGGCCGGGCCGGACGCCTCGGCGCACGAGAGGGGGGCGTGCGGGGCGTTCCGGCTGGCTGACCATCGCCGGTGGTCCGGCTACCGGCGCAACCCGGCCGGCGCCGAGGCCGGTGGCGCGGAAGTACACGGTGCGGCTGTAGGGCTTGCCGTCGTCGCGGGCGGGAAAGAGCGCGTAGCGAGCGCGGCCGGGTGCGGGCATGCCGACGGCCCGCACCCGAGGTACGAGTGCGGGCCGAGGGAAAGCGGAGCGTCGGGCGGATGCCCGCGTGCTGCTACTCCTTGGGCTTCTAACCCTTATGTCCGGATCTGCGGGCTTCCTGTGCCTGGATTTCTGCGCGGATGACCGGGTACAGGTCCGCGTCGGGCGCGCATGCGATGCGGTGCTCGAACGCCCATTGCAAGGCCTCGTACGTGGGGTCTTCGCCTGGGTGGTCGGCACGCCACTTGGCGGCAAGCTTGTGTGCCCATGCCGTCTCGGTGCTCGTCCACTGAGTGCGGCCCTGGAGTGCTTCGCGCACCAGGGCCTGCCCCTGGGGAGTCGACTCCAGCCGCTCCCAGCCGAGGTTGTCCACGACGAAGCGGAGTGGTACGTCGTGGCTCCACGCGACGCCGTAGGGGTCGATGTGCCAGGTGTCGGGGATGAGGACGGGGTCGCTGGCGTAGAGGGAGTTCCGGGCGGCCTCGATGCCGACCGCCTGGCCGGGTGGTACTTCTGTGGTCGGCGGCATCGCCGGAGTGTTTACCTCGGTGCTCGCCGGTGTCGGGGGCTGTTCGGCAGGGGGCATCGGCTCTCCTTGGAATCGTCACCGTGCCGGTCTGCGGTACCGGCTTGGGGCTGTGGCGCTCGGTGGTCCGGCGGGCCTTCGGCGTGGTGCGGGACTGTGGGTCTCGCCGGGCCGAGATGCGGTGCGGCAAGGCTGCTGGGGCCTGTACGGGCCTGCCCCGCCGCTGGGGAAGGGGCAGGCCTGGTGGTCTCAGGGGCGGGGGGTGAGTGCGGCGAGGGCCTGGAGATAGCTGCGGGCGGGATCCTGGTGGTTGATGTCGTGTGCGAGATCGAGTGCGGTGGCGAGGGAGAGCGGGGTGACGGTGGGCAGTACTGCGGTGTTGCGCGGCAGTTGGCTGGTGTGGATGCTGCCGTGCTCGCTGGTGAGGTAGCTGGGCGGGGTGATCAGGACGTTGTTGAGGATGTCTCCCGCGTTGTCGCCGGGGTTGGGTGTGCGGTCGGTGATGAGGCGCAGGCAGCCGTGTACGCGTTCTTCGCCGGGCAGTTGGGTGGAGGTGAGGAGCACGGTGGTGACGGGCGGTGAGTCGGTGCTGTGATTTGTCGGCGGGATGGTGTCGAGGACCTCGGCGGTCAGAGGTGCGATGGTGTCAGGAAACAGGGCGTGAGTCTTTGCCAGACGGGTGCGGAGTTCGTTGACGGCCGTGTCTCCCCATCCCGGCACGGCATCGACAAGGTTGCTTTCGGTGATCTCGGTGCCACGTGTGCGGCGGCCCTTGTGGATCAGGCCGAGGGGGGTGAGGGCATGGGTGACGATGCGGCCTTGGACTGCGATGAGTTGAGGGGCGTTGAACAGGTTGCCGGTGTTGGAGAACAGCATGGTGACCCGTTGGCCGTGCATCTCGCTCAGGTCGCTGGTCTTCAGCGGGGGCCGGGTCGAGGTCGCGTGGTGCAAGGGGTAGAGGGTGCGGACTGCGTCGACGAGGGCGGCCTGTTCCGGGCGGGCGCTCACGCGCTGGACGGCCGCGGCACCGGTTGACTTCTCGGGGCTGTGGTCGATGGCGGTCATCAGCACGGTGGGCTGGTAAGGCATGGCGGGCTCCTTGCCGGGTGGGCCTGGGGTAGGTGCAGGATTCAAGGCCGGGTGACAGGCGGGGAAAGTGATCACCGCTGGACCGGCCGGGCAGCACGACCATGACCGGGCGGACGGCTAGGGGGGCAAGGAATGGCAGGGCCCCGGGGCGCGTGCGCGGGGCGGGCTGGCAGACCTTCGGGTGCCGTCGTCCGGCAGTGGGGCTGAGCGGGTCCGGCGGCCTGACCGTGTGAGGGTGTCGGCGCGGGCCAGGTGTCTTCGGTAGCAGCGGGCGTAGTGATCACGATGGTGCGCACGACGTTCCTCCGGGCCCGGCGCCGGGCTGTCCGCGCGGGACGAACGGGGCCGGGCATGCCTCTGGCCCGCCCCCACGAGGTACGGGGGCGGGCCGGGGCAGGGGGCGGGCCGTGTCCGCCGGTGCGGTGGATCAGGGGCAGCAGGCGGACGGGGACTGCGCGGTGCAGCCCTGGCGGCAGGCGGACGGGGTCACCTCCAAGAGCAGGGCCCGCACGGCGTTGGTGCCCGTGGCGCGGCGGGGCACCTTGGCGTCGTTGCCGTGGATGACCTCGGCGCGCAGGATCTTGCCGCTGGAACGGCCGATGACGTTGGAGCCGAACGCGCCGTGCGGACCGACCGCGTCAAGGATGATGCGGCGGGTGCGGCCATGCAGCCGGCCCCAGGCGGGGCGCAGGCCCTTCGCCTCGGCGAGGCGCACGATGCCCGCCGTGTACGCAGTGACTCCGGTGAGGTCGATTGTGGTCTCGGCCGAGCCGGGGGCCTGCCCGACGGCGGCGAGGGTGGTGTTCATGATGGTCGGCTCCGGGAGTGTCGGGGCGGGGCACGCCTCCTTGGCGGGTTGGACGGTGCAGCGCACACCGCGGAGCGGCGGCCGGCAAGCGGTGACCGGCGGGGCGGCGGGTCCGGACCCGCGTGGCGAAGCCGCGGCCAGGGCGGGCTATGCCGACGGCCCGCACCCGGGGGATCGGGGCGGGCCGGAGCGGAGCGGCAGACGGGCTCTCTACTTCGTGCGAGAGTTGAGGAGGACGGTGGGGGCGTTGCGTACGGCCTGCCGGGCCATGTCCCGGACCATGTGGATGCCAAGGACGTCGGCGGCCAGGCGGAGGGCGACGTCGTTGAACAGGGTCAGTTCCGGCCAGTCGGCCTTGGCGGCGGCGAGCTCGGCGTCGCTAAGACGCTCGGCGCTCCACGCCGAGGGGGCGGCGCTGTCGATCACGCGGCGTTTGGACATCTCGGTGTCGATCGCGGTGAAGTCCTCCACGATCTTCGCGGCGATGTCGTCGCGGTCCTCCATGAGCTGGACGTCAAAGGCGATGCCCTGGCCCTTGCGCTCCTCGGACAGGTGCCGCTGAAGGCTAGTCTGCCACGCGGTGATGTTCGTGCGCAGGGCGGCGAGCGGGGTGTTCAGGTCGGGCTTCTCGTACACGATGAGGCTCCTGTCGCTTCGTGTCGGGCCGGTGGCCCGTGACGGATGTGCGCACGATGAAGAGACGGCCGGCTAGCCCTGCAAGGGGCAGCTGGGGCTAGGCGTCCAGCCCGCCCAGGTGCCGGGGTGCGTCCCGCCGGGCGGGTACGCCGACGGCCCGCCCCCAGGGTTTCGGGACGGGCCGGGCCGGGCGGCGGTGGTCGGGGGAGGATGGCCCCGGCAAAGGGCGGGGCAGTCAGTGGTCGATCGGGGCGGTCAGGACGCGGCCGCCCCGGACGAGTTCGTGCGTGCACTGGCCCGTGTCGGCGGGGTGGGTGAGCTGGGCGGCGTGCAGGCGGGACAGTTCGGTCCAGAACCGGTACAGGTGCGGCTGGTTCGGGCGGGAGTGCTGCGGGTCGGGCACGCGGGCGGTGTAGCCGCCGGGGGCGGTCGTGTCCGGGACCATCTCGGCTTCGAGCTCGACCCACACGCGCTGGTGCTCCAGGTCGATGCCGAAGATCCGGTACACGGCGTAGACGCCCCAGTCGTCGGCGTGGTCGCGGCCCGCCCCGATCTGACCGGCCCCCATGTCGTAGCGCCCGTCGGGGTCGCACGGCCAGTTGGCGAACGTGCAGTGCAGGGTGCAGGCAGGGGTGGCGGGCTGCTCGCTGGTGGCGGGGCGCAGGTCGATGCCCTGGCGGCCCCGGCGGCTGATCGGCGCCTTCGAGCACTTCAGACGCTCGCTCGCGCCGGTGCCGTCACGGCCGGGGAGCTGGATGCGGTAGGCAAGCAGGCAGTTCCCACAGTCCGCGCCGGGAGTCTCGGTGAGGGGCTGTCCGCTGGCGGGGTGGATGCCCTGGCCGAGGAGCGCGCGGACGTTGGCGTTGCCCGCCACGGCGGGGATGTGCGGGTAGCGGGGCTCCCTGCGCGGCGCCTTGGCCTGGGTAGCCGTGGCAGCCGTGGCCTCGCGGGCCGCGGTCGTGATGGCAAGGGCGGAGGTGGCTATGGACATGCGGGGTTCTCCTTCGAACGCGCAGTGTGCGCAGATGGGTTGGTCGGGTTGCCATGCCGGACGAGGGGCGGGGTGATGGTCACCACCCCCACAGGTAGTCAGCGGACCGCACCGTGCCGGGCCACGCGGCAAGCGGTGCAACACCGCTGGACGGCCGTCGGGGCGCCGACAGGGGTGGAGCGGGCCGGAGAAGCAGGGGGTGGTCACCCGCCACCTCCGGCCCGACGACTGCACCATGACCCGGTGCGCGGCAAGCTCCGCAACGCGACGACGGGGGCGGGTAGTTGAAAGTGTGGCGGTCGGCACGGGCGGACGTGGGCGTGGGACGGCCCCCGTCGCCCTCGTGGCGCCGGGGCCACGAACCGCAGGCGCGGGCTGTGCTCAAGAATCAGAGCTGCGACTTGGTCTTCTTGGGCGCGGCATCGCGGCGCATCGAGCATGCCGTGCGCGACGGCGTGGGGATAGAGCGGGCCGAGGGAGCGGGAGGGTGGTCACCGCTCCCTCGGCCCGGTGACCGCACCCTGACCCGGCACACGGCAAGCCCCGCAACAGGACCACGGGAGAACGGAGTTGGGTGTCGGCGCGGCGGGGCGGGGGCCGGACGGGGCCGGTCGACGTCCGGGCGGGCCTGGTACGACGGGCAGCGAGCGGGACGAAGGCGGCGTGGCCCCGGCCCCCGGCCCCGAGCGGGGAGCGGGGCCGGGGCCTGGATCAGATGTGGCAGTCGACCGCGTCGACCGCGACGAGCAGGGTGTCGGGCGGGAGCGTATCCAGCTGCTCGTTCATGCGGTGGGCGTATTCGGCCTGGTCCTGGGGGGTGCCGGTGCTCTGCCCGAACAGCCCCATCCGGCCGGGCGCTTGCCACACGCCGTCGATGCCCAGATAGGCGTAGCCGGGTACGGCGTGGTCGGCCCGCTGTTGCATGTACGCGTCGCGTCCCGGCGAGAAGGTGTCGATGGTGCAGTCCATCCGCACGAACTCACGGGACTGCCGGGCGGCCTTGACCTGGGGCTGGGCGCCGTACTCCTCGCGGGCCTGCCAGAGGGGGTAGGCGCCCGGATCGGCTTCGTGGCGGCTGAGGAAAGCCGACCAGCCGTGGGCCTCGGGAAGTCCGGTAACAAGGCCCTGCCACCGGTCGAACTGCTCGCCCGCCGCATGTCGCGCCTCGGCGCGCATCGCAGCCAGGTCGAGGAGCTTGCGGGGGCCTCCGTCCACCCGCTCGGCCGGGCACGGGTCACCGGATTCGCCCGGCGACCCGACCAGCAGACGCGGATCGCCTGCGGCGTCGGCCCGCGGGATGAAGTAGCCGGTCCAGCGGCCGCCGATCTGCCACCTGTCCCACTTGGAATTCGGGTTGTAGGTGCTGACCTTGTAGGCGCGGCCGTCGTCATCGACGTGCAGGTACGCACTGCTGTCCTTGTCGTGCTTGTTGCGGGCGTTGACCGCCTCGGCGACCTGTTCCCAGGTCAGGGGCTCCTCGGCAGGCAGCTGGCCGTCCTCCCGGCAGGCTGCGACGGGCCAGTAGTCCTCGGCGTTCCCGCTCTCGTAGGCACGGTAGGGGGCGACCTCGGTGTCTTCGTCGAACGGCGCGAGCACATCCTCCAGAGCGGCTTCCACCTTGTCGGGGCTGGTGGGAGGAAGTGCAACAAGCAGGCTGAAGTGACTCATGGACTTCTCCTCGGTGATGGCGCGATGCACGGCGGCACGGCGCGCATCAGATGGCCGTGGGCAGCCTATCCGCAGGTCGATGGCCATGGGGATGCCGCGACTGCAGGCGGCGCTAGCGAGAGCGACCCTGCTACGACGGCGGGCTAGCACCGCAAGCAGCCGGGCAGCCGGCGCACGGGCGGGCGCGCTCGGCGTGAGTCGGGCGGGCCCGGCGTAGCGGGCGGCGAGGGGAGCGTGCGGCACGGCAGCGCCCCCCGCCGCCACGTGGGCGACGGGGGCCAGGAGCCGGGGCGGCGACGAGTCAGCGCACGGTGAAGCCGCCGCGCACCGGGGCACGCTCCAGGTAGGTGAGCCATTCGATCCAGTAGCTCTGGCTGTCGCCCTCGTCACCGAGTGCGGTCCCCAGGAGGGTCATCGCCTGGGGCGCGCTGTGGGTCCGATAGGCCGCCAGCGTCGCTTCGGTCTCGCCTGCATGGCCTCGTAGGGCCAGGCGGGACGGGAGGGGCTGCCACCGTGCGGACGGCGCGGAGCATGGGCCGCGGCCCGGGCGGGGCCGGGTCAGTCCGTGCGAGCGGTGGGCGCTCGGTGTATTGGCGCGTGACGGCGGGCAGCGGCCTGCAAGCGGGTCGGTGGGTATGCGATGGCCCCGGCACCACATGAGGCGGTACCGGGGCTGGGAGGAGCTGCCGACGGGCAAGCCGTGGCGCCGGTGGCGTCGTACCGGGCGCGGTGTCCTTGGCGACGGGCGCGCTGGTCCGTCGGGCAGGCGGCGGCCTGCGGCTACGAACGGCGGGAACGCAGCGGCTCGGCGCTGCGTAGGCGCCACGCCAGGCCCGGGGCCCTGGGCGGGGCGCCGGGCCGGGCGGGGTCAGTTGCTCTGGTGTCCTGACTCCGGGGTGCCGTAGTGACGGCCGGCGGCGGCTGGGTGCTCACGGTCCCAGTCTTTCAGTAGCCAGTGGGCGGAACCGTTCGCATTCAGTGGGCGTACCTCCATGTCCTTGTCCTCGTAGTCATCGAACTGCCAGTGCTTGCCGGCGAGCCCGTAGCGGAGGGCGAAGTGGGCGAACCATGGAGCGGCGCTGCCGAAGTGCACGGCATGGAAAAGTTCTTGGTGTCGGGGCTCGGTCCAGCCCTGGACATCGATGCGGTCCTCGGTGATGGCGCCATCTTCGGCTTCACGGGACCCGGTGTAGAAGTGTTTGACGGTGGAGCCCCAGATGGTGCGTACGTGTCGCGAGGCCGGGATGGTGTGCTGGTTGTTGCCCAGGTCCAGTACGACGCGTGTGCGGTGAGTCTGCTCGATCACGTCGCCGCAGATGGAGGCGGGCTCCCAGAGCACGTGGCCCTTCTTAGTCCGTCGGCAGGCGAGGTAGATGACGGTGGCGGAGCGGCGAGTGCGTTCCAGCTCGGCGACTGCGGCGTCAACGATCGTGTCGGGCGTGTCGAGGGGCAGGGTGTACAGGACGCCGTCACGGTAGACGTAGGCGCCGCGGGAGTCGTCCCAGATGACTTTGTCGTGGGGGGTGTTGTCCCGGCGCTTGCGGGTGCGGACCTCATAACGCGGGTGGATGGTCTGCGCGGGCGGTGAGAGAAGCATCGGTGTCCTGCCTTCCGGGGGCCAGACCGTCGTTTCGGTTCTGGTGATCCGTACGGTTGCTTGGCGGGTGGCTAGTCCCGCAATTGCGTTCCGGCGGCCGGGGCGTACGGCCCCGCGCCGATGATGTGCCGGGCCGCGGGGCCGTGTGGTTGCCGGTGGTGGGGGATTAGCGGGTGCTGGGTGCGGCCGGTGCTTGGGGCTTGGGCCGGGCCGAGGGCTTGGGGCGGCCGGACGAACGGCGGCCCCGAACCCAGGGCGGTGCCGAGTTCGGGGCTGGTGCGTGGGACGCGGTGGTCAGGGAGCCGGGATAGTGCGCAGGTTGCGCAGCCGGGTCCAGGCCGGTGGCGTTGCGGCGGCACGGACAGCGCGAAGACCCATCCCGCCGACAGGGGGTGGGCCTTGCCCGGCGTCAGCGTGGCCGGCAGGCGATCAGTTAGGCCGGAAGAGCCAGTCGGGCCAGGGGAAGCGCGCTGGGCCCCGGGAATGGTGCTCGCCCGGGCCGGTCGCATCGACGCACGAGAGGGGGCTGTGCGGGGCGTTCCGGCGGTGGTGGCCTGTGGGACGGGGCTATCGGATGCATCGGATGCTCTCCAGGCAAGCGGCGAACTGGTCCCTGGCTTCTCGCTCCGCCCACTCCCACGTGATCAGGCCCCAGCACGATCCGTCGGTGACTTCCTCCCATGTGGTGCGCTCACCGACGATCAAGTCCTCGTGCTTTTCGATGACGGGCTTCCAGGTCACCGCCTTTTCGATGATGTAGCCGTAGACCTCGCCCCGCGCCCATGCCCCGTACTCCGCGATCTCGCTGCGGATGTACTCCTTCGGGTCGGTGACCTCTGCGATGCCCTCCGACATCAGGTACCAAATGGTGCCGGGGCCGTCGTTGGGCCGATCCTCGATGGCCACCGCGCCATGGACGATGCGCGACCAGCGGGTGAAGATCTCGACCGCGTTGTCCCGGTGCTTGATCTGGTTCCACCCGTCCTCAAGGGGACCGCCGCCGTTCTTGTCGACGTCGGCGTAGTAGTTGTTCGTCAGGGTGATCACCTGGGTGAGATGGTCGTACATGGTACGCGGGTTGTGGGCGTCGGTGTCCGGCTCCAGCCGCAGCCGGTAGCGTCCGTCGTTGCTGGTCTCGATGATTTCGGTCATGGTCAGCCCCTCTCTGCGGGCGGGATGATGGTGTGCTGGCGGACGGGGGCCGGCAGCTGTTCGTTCTGCGACATCAGCTGCAGCACCGGTGTGCTGGCTGAGGGCGCGGCGCGAGTGGCAGCCTGGGATGCGGTGCAGTCAGGCGCGGAGAATGTCCCCGGCCGGCCGGGGGCCGGTGGCGGGCAGCTCGGCGCTTGGGTTGGACGGTGGCGGGCAGGCGGTAAGGCGTGCAACCCGTTGGTGTGGCCGAGGGCCGGTGCGGGGCTTGCAGGGATTGCACGCGCCGGGTGGTTGAGGCGTGTCGCGCGTGGAGCGGTCACGGTCCCCTGCGCGGGTGTGGAGGCCGGGATGTTCGGTGGCGCAACACGCAAAGGGGCTCCTGCTCGCCAGTCGGCGGGCAGGAGCCCAGGAAGCATCGGTGGGGGCAGCTCACAGATGCTTTCGTGAGATCAAGGCGGCACGGACTCAGTCACGGCGCGGTACAAGGCCCAGAAGGGACCGGAGCGACCGGACACGGCCGCGCCGCTGGAAAACCCGCACCATCTTGGCGATATCTGCGGGGTTCGGCGAATGGCACCACGACATCTTGATGACCAGAGCCTCGCGCGGTTCCGCCCGGGGCCGGTCCAACAGGAGGGTCGCTCCGCCGACGTCGGACTTCCATAGCAGCCAGACATGATCAGTCTCGGAGCTGAGCTCGCACTCCCCTGTACGCAGGGCCGGGGGCAGACCCATCAGGCGAGCCACCTCGTCAGCAAACGACTCGAAGGTGTATGGCGATGGTGTGGCGGCGGGCAGGTGGGACTGGAGCCAGGACGGCAGGGGCATGAGACTGCGGTTCCTTCCTGCAAGCGGCGAACACTGCATAGGAGAGTGGTGGTTCGCCATCGGGTGTGTCGAGTAGTGCCGGGCCGTACACGGCAAGGGGGCCTGCGGGGCGTGGCCCGGCGGGGTGCCGACGGCACAGCGCGCGAAAGGAGGCGCGCGGGGCGTGTTCCGGCTTGCGCCTGACCGTGACGCGCGGCCCGGTAAGCCAGGCAACTCCTGGCACGGCATGCCAGGTCTGCCTTGATCAGGCACCGGCCGTTGCATGTGCCGCTCCCCCGGCCTGCGTGAGGCAGGTGGGGCGGTACGGGTCCGGCAGGAGTGACGTTGCTGCGGGCCGCTCAGAGTCCCGCAATCCGATGCCGTGCTGGGTCGGGGCAGGCACGGTGGGTTCGCCGGTCCGGTCAGGCGGGCGCACCATGCGGTGGCTGTCCTCGTCGTTGCTGTCCGGGGAGAAGCCGTGCCGCTGGTACCAGGCGGTGAGCGCTCTGTCCGGCAAGCCCGCGCGGGCCTGGCGCCATATGTGGTCCGGGTCGAACGCGCTGCTGGACAAGGCGATTTGTGCGTTGGGGTGCTTGTTGAGAAGGTCCTGCAGGAGCCGGGTACCGTATCCGCGGCCTCGGTGGCCGGGGTGGACCCCGATCTCCATCACCCATAGCTCGTCGCCGCAGTCGATGACTTCCAGGTAGCCCACGAGCGTCTTGTCGCGGTACAGCAGGAGGAACGACTCGTTGTCGTTGGTCTCGCGGGCAAGGTGGAGCACGGGTGGGGCGGCGGTCATGGAAGCGGTCTCTTCGTTCGGGGGCGGGGTATGGCCGGGCCGCACGATGCGCGGCATGGGCGTGCCTGCACAGGCGTGCGGCCTGGCATGGCCGGTCGTTCACAGCGCACGGAGGGGGTTCGTGCGGGGGGTTTCCGGGCTGAACTGACTGTCGCTGGTGGTGCGGTTAGCGACGCAACCCGGGCCGGCGGCGGGCAGCGGCGACGCGCGGGCCCACGCACAAGGGGGCGGGCAGGGCCGGATGCGGGGCAGGAGGAAGGTGATGTGGCCCGCCTCGGTGGTGCGATGGCGGGCCGTCGGCCGCGGCCCGGCGGTCCGGGCGGGTCAGGCCGGTGCAGGGTCCTGGCGCGTGATGGAGTCAACGTTCAGCGCCACGGTCTCGCTCGTGGTCTCGTCGCCGTCCAGGAGGTAGCGCTCCTCTGCGTCCTGGGTAGAGGCGGCAGGTAGGTGGAAGGTGATCATCTCGGTGCGGAACACGGTCACCTCGTAGACATCCATCGGGCCTTGGCCGTGCCCGTCGGTGGCTCGACCGCGCAGGTCCATGGAGGCTTCGATCACCTCGGCCTCTGCGTCCGCATCCTGAGTGCATGTCTCACACGGGTCGAGCTCGGTGCACTCCGGCGGGCGGTTGTTATTCGGACACATCACGCCATCGTGCTTCGAGACGGAGCGGCCTCCTGGGCACGGGCCGTCGCCGTTGTCCACGTACGAGGTGCCACATCCTGGGCATGTACCCGATGTGGGCTGCCAGTTGGCGAAGCGCTCGACGGGGATGTACCGGGCGGCCTGACGGCCATTGGACACGTACAGGGTGCCGTCGATGTCCAGCGATGCGCGGCCCGGTCGCTGCGGCCAGTAGTCCATGGTTGTCCGGACCGCGAACGCCACACCCCCGCGGCTGAGCACGCTGCCGTCGTCGTGGTTGGGCAACGTCCAAGCGCCCTCGCTGCGGATCTGCACCACGTACACGTCGAACAGCAGGACCAGGGCTGGCCTGCGCATCTGGTCGCGGGAGACCGGGCAACCGGGCATGCCTTCCAGGACGGAGACGTCGGCCGGGATCGGGTCGGCGGCCAGCACTCGGTGGGACGGTTCGGTGGTAACGGTGAGGGGGATCGCGGGGTCGGTGTGGGGCACGGTGAGCCTCCAGTCGGCGGAGCGGGAATGGTCCGGTTCGAAGGGGGCGAGGTGGTCGCCGCCCCCGGCCGGTGCCCCGAACAGTGGTCCTGGCAGGGGTAAGACCCGCAACCGGCCAGCGACGCAACCATGCAGACATTGGGTGACGGTGGCGGGGCACATATGTCGGCCCCGGGCGGGGCGGGCGGACCATGGGTCGGGCGCTGCTCGGTGCCGCGGCTGTCGCCGGGACGGTCCGCTTCGCTGGGGCCGGTGCTGGGCCTGGGCGTGCCCCGGGCGGCCGGGGTGCTGTGCCCGTTCACGCAGTGCGCCCCGGTCCCTGGGCCCGTACAGGCGACAGGACTCGGTGCGCGGGGCCGGTGACCGGGGCGTGCCGTGGGAAAGGGGTGCCGGGCCGCCCCGGGGGTGGGGCGGCCCGGCGGGCCGGGGCTCGACCGCACGGCGAGGGGGTGGTGCGGGAACGCCGTGCGGCCCCACCGAATCTGCCCCGAGCGGTCGAGCCCCGCAACCCCTGCCACGAGCGGCCAGCTCAGTGCCCCGGGGCCCGCACGGCCAGTGTTCCGCCAGTCTCGTCCCGGTGGCCGAGCAGGCGCACCGTCCAGCCCGCGCCCTCGAAGAACCGGGCGTAGCGCTCGTGGGCCTCCCACTGCTTCGCCACGATCTCCTTCGCCACGATCTCCTTCGCCCATGGGTCCCCCGTGTGATTGTCCCGCTCCGCCGTGACGATGACGGTCCCGTCCTGGCCGGTCGGGAAGAGGTGGAAGCCGGTGGGCGGCCATGTGTCGGTCTCCTCCTCGGTGAAGACGCCGCCGAAGTAGCCGTTGCCCTCTAGGGTCATCAGCGCCGCCCGGATCTCAGGCACCTCGTGCTCCTCGACGTTGCACCCGATGCCCGCCGGGACCTCCCACGCCTCCGGCGACACCTTCACCCGCAGGTGGTACGGCGACAGAAGCACCGGCTCCCCGCCCGCCTCCACCAGGTCCTTTCGAATCCGCTCCAGGCGCCGAGCCCGCTCCTCGGGCTCCATCACCCCGGCAGGCTTGACCACGACCGATCCCGTGTGCCAACGCAGCCGTACCCGCAGGCCCTCCAGGTGCAGCGACTCCCGTGCGTGCCCGGCCTGGTTCAGTACCTCCCAGATCGTGGCGACGTCCTTCGACTCCTGAGCCAGCATCCGACGAGCAGAGATCTGGTAGTAGCCGTCTGCGTACGTGCCGAGGAACCCGCCAGCCGTCAGCGCCCGCTGGTAGGCGTGCAGCTCGCTGTCCGTCGTGGTGCCGACCTGGTACTGCCCGTCGATGAGGAACTGGACAGTCACGTGGTCGTCCTGGCCCGTGGACTGGACAATGAACCCATTCGCCAGCCCGTCGTACTCCAGAGCGGTCCCGTGCGTTGTTTCGACTGTCCGGGGGTCGCAGGTCTCGGCCGGGTTGAATCCGCAGGAGAGCAGCAGGGAGACGGCGGCCTGCACGTGCTCGTGATCTGTGTCTCGCGGGTAGAAGCCCAGCGTCGTACCTTCCCGCCGCGGCACGACCGTGCCGGCGGGCGGGAACGCCTCGTGGATGCCTTCGTCGTCGAACCCGGCCGGGCTCACCGTCCATCCGGCTTCCCGCAGCACCTCGACGGCCCGCCCGTGCTCGGCCAGCGCGATGCCGCGCCCGCACAGGGACACCCACACGCGCGACGAGCCGTGCAGGGCCAGCGCGGCGCTGTTCACCTGGAACCCCTCCTGCTCGACCATGAAGGCGCCATCGCCGACCGACTCTCCGAAGACCGCCGGGGTCAGCCCCGCGTCGACCAGCCGCCCGATCGCGGCATCCATGAACGGGGTACGCCGGTCCTCGGCGCGACGGCCGGGGAAGTAGCCGACCGCCGGCGTGCTGCTCTTGGGGCACCACGCCACGTCGTACTCGCGCGTCTCGTATGCCACCCGGCGTCCGGTCCGCTCGAACTCGGCGCCGCGCAGCACCGCGTTGGCGACGTCGACCAGGGCGTCGGCGCGTTCGTGCACGGTCGGCGGCCGGTGGTCGGTGTCGCTGTGCTCCTCGGTGCGCAGGAACCAGAACCCGTCACCGAGGATTTCGTCCGCTCGTGTGAGGAAGGTGGCCATGCGGGGGGTCGAGTTCGCCACGGCGTCGGCCAGCGTCTGTTCTCGTTCCAGCTTCGCGCACTGCTTGTGCGCCTCTTGGGGGTCCTTGAAGGCTGCCATGTCGACGTTGGTCCAGGTGTCCATCACGATGTGCGGGCCGCCGAACAGGCCGCCGAGCACGGAGTCCTCAGTCACGACCGAGTACCGGGGCCCGGCGTCGTGGGGCCGGTCGGCAATGAACACCATGTAGAAGCTGGGCGGCGTGCTGACGGCGTATCCGCCCGCCGACAGGGCCTTGGCCAGCTCCAGCCGCTTTGCGGCCTGCTGCGGCGTCTCGCCGCCCTCGCGGTCGGCCAGGTCCCACACGACGGCCCATCGACCGTTGCGGGAGATGATGTGCCACCCGTCGCGTAGGCCGGGGCTGTACTGGTCGAAGCGGGGGCGGAGAAAGGCCGCGGCACGGTCAGGCAGGGGAAGGAGCGTATGGGACATGGCAGGTCTCCAGGTCGGTATGGGTGGTAGGGGGTGACAGCGCCGACACTGCCCCGGGCGGCGCCAAGCCCCGCAAGCGCCGGGCGGGCGGCGGCACCGAACCTCAGGACAGAGCGCCGGCGGTTCGGTGCCGGGAATGGGCGTGCCCCGGGCGGCTGGGGCCGGGCCGTCTAGGGCCGTGCACGCAGTACGCCTCGGTCCGTGGGCCCGTACAGGCGGCGGGACTCGAGGCCGGGGGGGCGGCCGGGCGATTCCGAGTGGGAGAGGGCCGGGGGATGGCCGTGCGGGCGCGCAGAAGAGCCCGTTCCGCAAGTTGGTGGGACGGGCGGGCAGAGCAGAGTCCGTACGTGGACGACCAGAACGGAAGTTCGCCACGCCCCGGTTACCTGGTCTTGAGTGCGACGTGAGGTGGGAGTGAGCGCACGGCGAAATAGCGGCCCGTGGGGACCCACGATCGGATGATCTGAAGGACGCGCCTCGGCGGCGCTCCCCACAGCCCCGCGGGGCTGTGGGGAGGGCGGGCCGGGGTGCGCGGGAGGGGGCTGTGCGGTGGCGCCGCCGGAGCAACGGCTACAGGTGCCGGGAGCGGGCCGGATTGGTCTCGTGGTGTCGAGCTTCAACGAACCCGCTGGTGGGCGAATCGGGCAGCCGAGCTTGTGCTCCGGCTACTGCCAGAAAGCACAGCGTAGTTGAACGTCCGGAAGGACCAGATTGACCGCTTGCCAAGCCCTCTGGCCGACCACCTGTCGGTCGGCGTCAGCTTCCAAGTGGACCACGATGTTCCGTTTCCGGTTACTCGGCGTGGAAACGATGGCAACACCTGACACCTGGGGAATGGCCATCAGCACGTCGCGAACCTGTTGCGTGAAGGGGTCCACCGCCGCCTGATCGACATCAACAGGCTGGAGCCCCGCCCTCCCCGAGAGCCGGATGACAGCCCGTTCATCGTCGGTGCGGCTATCAATCACCGCGGTCAGGTCCGCGCCCGGGAGCAATTCATCATCGCCGACAACGACCACGACCTGGTCGGAGGACCGTTCAATCTCCGCGTGGTCGTCGTCCCTGTCCAAGACAATGCGTCGGAACTCACCGTCACCCGCCCTATGCGGCATGATGGCCTTGACCGTGGCTGTGAACATGTCGCCGTCCTGCCACGCCACGACCGCAGCGCCTTCCGTGATGGGACTGCCTTCGTAGTCGATCACCGTCCGATTCCCCTCGGTACTCATCCGTGGAGTCCTCTCATGGTCGTTTTGGGCCGCGCAGAAGCCTGCGCTCCCCCACAGTTAGCCAAGCAACGGCCACGCTCGGCCGTTCAGGTCCAGCGCCATGGTGCCCCAGGTGGCAGGCTGGGCTGCCCGCTTGGCCGCAACCGCGCTGCACGCTCCGCTGCCAGGAACACCGATTGGATTGGATCGCTTTATCGCCGGGCGCTACAGTCAAAATATGATGAATGCACAGGAGTCGCAGTCCATGGAATCGGGCCTCCGCGAGATGGCGGAGCGGAATGGATTCGTTCTGCATCGCAACCGCACCCGTGATCCACAGGCCGTGGACTACGGTCGCTATCACCTTGCCGACGCCGGCACTGGGATTGTCATCGTGGGCGGCGGCGGTCCCACCGGGTATTCCTTGACCCTGGACGATGTGGCGGCCTATCTCGACGACAGCAGTGGTTCTGCGCCTCCGGTGGCTGCACGCGCGAATCAGGCTGGACGCATCGCCCGCGTTGAAGAAGCACTGCCTGAGACGCTTCGGTTGAAGGCGGTCTCGGAGTTCATTACACGTAGCGGTCAGGAGCTGGAGACCTCGTTGCTGGCGTGGGAGTATCGGGCGTGGCGTACTCCTGAGCGCCGGGCAGCCCTGGATGCGCACCTTGCGGCCATGCCTGGCTGACTTGGCCGGAGGAAGAGACGGAAGGCCCGCCCCGAATTCGCCTCGGGGCGGGCCCTCTCCTTTGGTCAGCGCTTGGACAGCGTGACCCAGTAGGAGTTACCCCGCTTGACGATTCCGATGCCGTATCGGCTGCCAAGCCCCTTCTTGACCAGACTGGCTGCAAGACGGCGCCGCGACTTTCGGGCTTCGCGCAGTCCCTCAGTAGTGGCGGGGTAGGACTCCAGTATTTCCACTTACTGCAACTCCTTTGCGTGGTGAGTTAATTGCTTAGCCGCTGGGCGAAAGAAGGTCCGCTGACTGCGGCTCGGATGCGAGCACTATGAAGGCGGGGACGCATAGGGCCACAACCCCGGCCCCCTTTGCCTCCCCCCGGTGAGTTGCGGAGTGTCACCGGATTGGGCTGGCGGCCGTGGCGCCGAGTCGGTGGTTGCGGCGAGAAGCAAGGTGTGACAGGGCGGGCCAGCATTGCGGGTGCAGGGTGTACCGAGTCCGACATGGCAGAGCCCGCCTCGCTGTAAACGGGGCGGGCTCGGGCGTGGCCAGGTGGTTCAGGCGCGGGACCGCTGGGTTGCAGCAGCGGCTACAGGTGTCGGGAGGGGGTGGAGTCGGTGGTCTCGGCGGGGGCGAGGTGGGCGGGTGTCTGGATGCGGGTGTAGCCGTTGGGGGCGATGCTGAGGTGCTCGGTAGTGCCGTAGGGGGAGGTCACGGCCACGACGTCGCCGACGGACAGGGGCGGGAGGGTGGGGGGCCATGCCTGACCATGGTCGTCTTCGCCGTGGCCGTTGCCGATACACAGGGCGGCTTCGGCGACATCGCGTGGGTCGATGTCCAGGTCGGTGTCGGTGAAGCGTTCGGCGTGGAAGATCAGCTGGAGCGGGGCGCCGTCGGCGGTGCGGGCCTCGGTCATGATGTGGCCACTGTGGTAGCCGCCGGTGCTGTGCGGTTCGCGGTTGACGTAGACGGTCACGGCGTAGTCGTTGCCCGCGGTCGGGGCCGGGAAGATGCGGGCGGTGACGGTACGGGGACGGGATAGAGCGGTCGTCACAGTGAACTCCCATCAAAACGCGGCTGGTTGATGGGATGCACAGTGCGAGGGCATGCAGTTAAGCAGGCAAGACGCAGCCGGGAGCGGGGCCGCGAGAGGCGGAGTACGCGGACTGCCCCGTACCCGGGAGAGCAGGAACGGGGAACCGGGTCGCGTCAATACCAGGGAGGGCAGCACGCCGGACAGGTGAGGAGCGGGGCCGGTGCAGGCTCGGAGATGGCGGCGGGATCTGCTGTGTGGCTGAGGAGGCTGCCAGTGGGGTCAGGAGGTGGCGTGGTTGCGGTCGGGGGCAGTTGAGGGGGGCATCGTCGTGGGTGGCCGGAGCATGCGGTGCGGGTCGCCGTGCCGTGGTGCGGGGGCGAAGCCGTGCCGCGTGTACCAGGAGCGCAGCTCGATGCCGTCGAGTCCGGGCGTGCTGGTCTGGAGGGGAGCTGCGGCAAGGCCGATGGCCATGTCGGGTAGGGCGGCGAGGACAGTGTTGAGGAGAAGGGTGGCGTAGCCGCGTCCGCGGTGGTGTGGGTGAACGGTGATTCGGCTGATCCACACGGTGTCACCGTCTAGTGCCTCGGCTCGGCCGATCAGCATGTGGTCGGGGGTATGTAGCTCCCAGACGAGTTCTGGGTACCTGGTGGGCAGCTGAACGAGGTTCATCACGGGCCTTTCATGCCGGGCCGGGCATGCGCTATGCGCGCGTGCGGGGCGATCACGATTAGAGCATTTGCGCGGTGGGGTGCGTAGGGGGCTGCGAGGGCAGCGTGCCTGGTGTGGGTCGCTGGGCAGGCGGGCAGGCCGATCAGGCGCAAAGCGGTTTGGTCGGGTTGGTCCGCCCTGGTTGGGCGGACCAACGGCGGAATCTGCGCGCGGCTGCACGGCCAGGCAGGAGCCGCAACGCTCGTGGGCCTGGGTAGAGCCGGAGCCCCGAACACCACGCGGGTGGCGGAAGTTCGGGGGGTGAGGCGGGGTGGGTTGCCGGTTGTCAGACGGCGTGCGGGGTGATGGCGACGTTGTCGATGCGTGGGGCGTTGTCGGCGAGCTGGCCGAGCGCGGTCAGGACTTCGTGGCGGGTGCGGTCGCGGTGGAAGAGCCAGTTGGCGTCGTGCTCGCTGAGGTCGAGTTCGCGTCGGGCGACCTGGTCGACGAAACCGCACTGGTTCATGCCCGGCCGGTAGGTGATTCCGGCCGGGAGGAGGGTGTGGCCGGTGCGGTGGGCGGCGTAGCCGGCGACGCACAGGGTGGTGCCGCAGTGGTTGGGCGCGTTGAGGTCCTCATCGGGGTGCAGGACGTCGGCGCCGGTGATCCAGGCTTCTTGGTTGTGGTGGTCGGGACGCTCGGTGATGTCGGTGTGGATGAGGGCGGCAAGTGCGGCATTGGGCATGGCGCGTCTCCGTAGGTGAATGCGGGCGGGGATGGCCCGAGAGGGCATGGTCCGCTCGGTCGGGCCGGGTATGCACCATGGCCGTGTGGTGAGCAAGGGTCGCAACGCGCGGCTGCTGGACAGGCAGCCCCGTAGCCCACGCGAGCGGCCGGGGCTCGGCGAGTGGTGCGCGGTGCGGTGGTAGGGGGCTGGTGCCGTCAGAGATCCGCGGCGCCGGGGCTTGGGACTGGTCGGTGTGGCTGGGCATGAGTCGGCGCGAATCCGCGGTCCACTGGCCCGGGCTCCTGCTATGCGGGCAGGAGTCCGGGGCGCGGGAGAAAGCCGAGCGTTGGTCAGCCGATCGCGCCGCCTCTCGGCGGGGCCAGGTGGGCCCAGCGGGGGTGCGTTCGACTTGGTAGGCCAGTGCGTGTCGTGGGTGCGCGGGCCTCGGGCGGGGTCACGTGGTGAGCGCGGCAGTCAGCGGGTTGGTCTCCTCCCACCTCTGTCGCGTGCTGACCGCCCGGTGGTGCAGCGGGCCGTCCGTGTGCCGCAGGGACAAGTGCAGCAAGGTGGTCATGGCTGGCCTCGGTACCAGGTGAGAAAGTCTTCGGCACGCTTTTGGTCGAAGTGCATCGTCAGCTTGCCGTGGTCGTCCAAGTGAGTGGTGACCCCGTCGGCCTGTCCCTCTGCGGTAGTGGAGCCTGTCCATCGGGCGGTCAGGGAGAGCAGGCTTCCTGCGGCTGGGCCTGTGGCGGTCAGCTTGAGGATGACGGTCAGCGTCTCGTCGTCCAAGGCAATGTGGGCCACATCGCAGGGGACGGCGAGGCACAGTCGATCGAAGAGGTCTTGCAAGTCGGGCACGGTCGTGCCGAAGGCATCGGCGTTCGCCTGGGCTTGCGCGGTGCGCTCGTAGAAGGTGTCAATCAACCTCTGTGCGCTGTGGCGCAGGCGGAGCTCGGCGATTTCCTCCATCGCGCTAACGGTGCGGTCCGTTGTGCCCAGCTGGGGCTCAGAGAGGGGGTGAAAGCCGATCTCGCGCTGGACTCCGTCACCGTCTCTGAGGGTGAGGATGATCAAGTTGGCGACGGTGTGAAGTTTGATCGTCCACTGGTCTGGCAGTGGCTTGGGCGAAGTGGTCATGAGGTCTCCGGGCGGTGGGGGCGCGCGGTTCGGTCACTCTGGCGTGACGCGTTGCCAGGGGTCGCGGTCATGGCGCTGGACGAGGTATACGCCGGGCCACACCGTGCTGCTGTCGGCCAGTTCGGCGGTGGCCCGCCTCAGGGATCCGTGGCCGAGAGGTTCGATGTCCGGGTGCTCGGTGGAGGCTATGCCGTACTCAATCCGGGGCTCGTCTCCGGTGGTGGTTTCCACGGCATTGGTTTCCTTTCTGGCGGCAGACTGGGCATATGTGCCCTCTTGATGATCCAGCCACAATAGGTGCGGCGGTGAGCAACAGCCGTGGCTGGTCGCCGCTCCCGCCGATGCGCTGACCATGTCCGGCTGGGTGCCAACGACCGCAACTCGTCGTACCGTGCGGGTGCGTGGCGCGGACCGGGCGCGTTCAGCCGCTTGGGTGTGGGTGTGTGGGCCAGGAGAGCTGTGCCCCGGGCCAGTTGGGGCCAGGGGCACAGCGGGTAGTCACCCGGGGAGGGTGATGGGACGGACAATGTGCTCGGTACCGAAGCAGGTCACGCGCAGTTCCCCCCGGTACCAGTGGTGCGACGCTTCGGCGTGCATCCACAGGGCGAGTGCCTTTCGGGTCGTGGGGCGGTCGTGTGTGGTCGTGGTGGGCTCGCCGGACTCGTCGGGGGAGGTGACCGCGTACGCGATGGCCCCCTTGAACGTGACATCGTTCAGCAGGTTTTCAGCGCGCTCGCGGGACCACTCGTCCTCGGCCTCGTCGGTGCAGGTGACGCGGCCATACACAAAGTCGGCGTAGGGTGCGCGGTTGCCGCAGCGGCTGCACTCGAACGCGTAAGCGCCGCCGCTGATGCTTTCGCCAGCATTGGCGATGCGGTGCGGCCCGGCCGGCAAGCTGCCTTCTGCGGTCTCGGCGGGGGCCGGCGGCGAGGTGTTGGCGGTGAGGTGCGGGGCGACGCCGGCTGCGGCCTGGTCTGCGTCTGACGGGATGGGCACTGTTTCGGGGTCCTTTCGTCGTGTGGAGGGGTGTGTGGCAAGAGCATGCGCAGCGTTGAGGGCTAGCACCGCAACCGACCTGGGGTCTCGTTCAGGCAGCCGCGGACGCGGGGTGCGGTGGCGGCATCCCGTTCAGGCGGGCGGCCGGGTCGAACGGCTCAAGGGCGCCGTCCGTCGCAGCCTCGGCCAACAGCTCGACCAGTTCGGCACCGCCGACCTCGGCACCCGCGTCGATGAACTCACGGCGGAGAACCAGAGTCTTCAGGCTCAGCGCGATCGCACCTTGGCCCAGGTCAAGGCACTCACTGTGCAGCTCAGCGAGGCCCAGGACGATCTCGCGGGGGCGCGGGAGAGCCTGCGTCGCATGATTCGGACGGAGAACGTCTCCTCATAGCCGGGCAAGGGAACGCGAAGAGCATGTGGACGCCCTGCATCCGCAACCATTGACAACACTCATGCAGTTGCCCTGAAACCGGGCCGCGACTGCCCGCCGCATACGCTGGCTGCGGCCACCGTCGCCCATCATCTGAACGGTGTAGGCCAGGATGTTCCTGCGGCCCGATATCCCTGGGCCTGGGATTTCCCATTTCCTCATTCTGGCTGCGCACCAAATGGGTTACCTATTGCCCCATAATCACACGCTTTGTCATTGCTTGCTGCTCCACTGATGTCGTGACAGAACACAAGAGGTTCCCCGACGGCTTCGACCACGCCGAGGAAGACGGCTGCGATCCGATGATCCAGGCCCTTCTGGATCGCGAGGAGCGGCGGCTGCTCGCCTCAGCGTCGGCAGTTCCCGACGGCGTTGATGAGTGGCGGGCGCTGGTGGCCGAGGTTGGCTTCGTCCGACGCAGTTCAGTCCTGGCTCGCGGGGCCCCGTTGCACCGGATCGATCAGCGCCAGGCGTGGCAACGCTTCCCCCGCGGCCTTTACGACCCGCGCACCCTCGCTCTGGCCGCGCTGGAGGCGGTGGTGAGCCGGCAGGAGATGGAGGCGGAGGCGACGACGGAGGAGGTGGTCGAGTTCCTCGCGTCCCTGGCGGCGTCTGCGGCGCCCGAGCGGGGAGCCTCCGAGCATCTGGCGGTAGCCCGGTTTGTCCTGCGCGAGCTACTGAATGACGCGCAGCACGGAGAAGAATTCGAGGTCTCCTACAGCGACTACCGCACGGGGCACAGCCGGGTCACGCTGTCGCTGCGGATGCTGGAGGAGGGCATCGGTAGGCGTGGCCAGGCGGTGCTGCGGGCCACGACCCCGGCCATCAACCTGCTGCTGTCCGGGCTGGAGTACGACCTGGAGGACGAGCAGGCAGCGAAGGACACCATGCTGCGCCGTCAGGTGGCGAGTGGTCGGTGGGGACGCGCGGAAGAGAGCGCGGCCGAGAGCCTGAAACTTTCCCTCATGTACTGCGAGCGGGTGCGAGCGGTGCTGGAGGAGACCGAACGCGATGTGCGGGCGGTGGACTGGAGCCGGAACGTGCCCGCGCTGCTGACGGCGTCCCGCGAACACCTCGGTGAGCGCCACCGGGTGGAGCGCGACCTGATGGAGTACATGCGCGGGGTCCGCAACGCCGTGGAAGACGCCGACGTCCGGCGTACCTGTGAGCGGGTCCTGCGGCTGCTGGGCCGGGCTCATCTGCGGCATACGCAGCTGTTGGAGAAGGTCATCGATGCCCGTCCGGCGTTCTTGCGGTCCCAGGCCGCGCAGCGGTTCCGTCCCCCGCCGCGTCTGGCTCTCGTGGGAGTGCAGGAGGACGTGCTGGAACCATTGCTCTGCCTCGGGACCGAGGACGCCGCAGTGATCGCGAGTCGGTTCGCCGATGCGGTCGGCGGTCCCGTGGTCTCACATCAGCCGCGGCTTCAGGATTGGTGGGCGTCGCTGCTGGCCCCGGCCCGGGAACCACAGGAGACAGTGCCCGACGAGGACATCGAGCTGATCGCCGACGACCCGGGCGAGCTCTCTGCCTACACCCAGGAGGACCTCGCTGTGGCGCGCACTGTGCTCATGGAGGCTCTGCGTGCTCCGGTACGGCTGTCCCAGCTTCTTGCCCAGGCGCTGGTTCACACGGTGGAGGCCGCGGACTTGCTGGCCGTCTCCGTGCTGCGGGCCTATGCCCCCGATCCCGAGGAGGACGAGGAGGACGACGCCGCGGACGAGCTGGCGGACCTGCTCGGTGAACTCGTGGTGGTGCTCGATGACGGCGCCGTCTTCGACCTCGGCCCACTCGCCGGCAGTGACCTGCTGCTCGTCCCCACCCAGCCACTGATCCCCGATCCCACGTATGCCGAGGACGACTTGGAGGTCCTGGTATGACCACCAGCACGTCTGCCTACTCGCCCGCCGACCTGGCCGACGCTGCTGTGCTGGTGCGGTTCGGGTGCCAGCCGCGCCTTCGGCCCCTGCAGTTCGCACAGTACCGAGACCTGCTGCAGCGCTACCGGATGGATGGAGCGTTCCGTGATGCGGCAGACGCCGCGGCGGACGGTCTGGACCTAGATGTGATGGAGGCGCACACGGTTGAAGGGCTGATTCTGCATCCTCGGGAGGGCTCCTGGTTGTCCTATCGGCTCAAGGACCACCCGAAGCTGGGGGTCAACGACCGCCTCGTCCTCGGGCTCGCCCATGTCGCCATCGCCGCCCGCGCCTACCCCACGGCCGGGGATCTGGAGGAGGAGACCGTCAAGCGGGTCTCGCTCACGGATGTCGACGACTTTCTGCGGCGGCTCACCGCCAAGCTCCGCGAGGCGGCCGTGGACGCAGACGGCCTGCCTGTGCCACACCCCGAACTCCAGGCTGCCTGGCAGCTGTACACCAAGCTCCCGCCCTCCCAGCTGACACGCAAGAAAGGGCAGCTGTCGCAGTCGAGCACCCAGCGGGTGATCAAGGAGGCACTGGACTGGCTGGTGGAGCAGGGCATGGCCTACCGCGCCGACGAACTCGGGCCCGGGACCTACCGGCTCGCCCACCGCTTCCGCGTCCAGGTACGCGAAGCAGCCGCCTCGGCGGCATACACAGCGCTGTGCGACCTGCGCCGCGCCCACCTCGCTGAGGAGGACTGACTCGTGTTCCAAGTCCGACGCCTTCGTCTGGAGAACATCGGCCACCGTGCGGCCGGATTCAAGTCACTCGTCCTGGACCTGCTCGGAGGACCCAGCTCAGTCGACGGCCGCCCCCTCCAGCCGGTCGATGTGATCTTGTGGCTGCGCAATGGCGGCGGCAAGTCGAGCCTGCTTTCGCTGCTCTTCAGCCTGCTGCTGCCGGCCAAGAAGGACTTCATCGGAGCGGCCAAGGCCAAGTCGCTCGCCGAGTACGTCCCTGACGGACAGGTCTCCCACGTGATCGTCGAGTGGGGCGACTCCGATCGCCCCGCATCCGGCGCCGTCCTCCTCACGGGAGGGGTCTACCAGTGGCGCGACCGCCAGTGTCCGACGGACCCGAGCAGCAACTGGGAACGTCTGGAGCGCCGCTGGTACCTGCTGCGGCCACTGCCCGGCGGACTGGAACTGGACTCCCTTCCGGTCCGCACCGAGGACGGTCAGCTCACCATGAGCACGTACGTCAAGGCGCTGGAGGCGGCCAACAAGACGGAGCGGCGGCTGCAACTAGCCGTAGCGGACGAACAGTACGAGTGGGAGGAGCATCTGGGAAGCCATGGCCTGGACCCCCAGGTCTTCAAGATCCAGAAGGCCATGAACCAAGAAGAGGGCGGCATCACCGATCTGTTCAAGTTCCGCACCGCCGAGGAGTTCGTCGACTTCCTCATCGACATGGTCGTTGATCCGGCCGCGCCCATTGCGGCGCGTGCAGCCTTGTCTAAACATGCTGACAAGCTGGCCGCCCGTCCCTCGCGGGAAATGGAGGAACGCTTCCTCGCCGAAGCTGTTCTGCGGTTGAAGCCGGTGCAGAAGAGCACGACAGAGGTCGCTGTCGCCGAACAGACGCTCTACCAGCAAGCCCGGCTTGCCCGGCGTGCGGGCGAGCACATCCAGACCCAGGCCGAACGTCAGGCCCTGCAGGCAACCGCCTTGCGCCGCGAGGCGGACACCGCTGAACACGAGGCGCGCGAGGCCGAGGGCCGGGTCGAGGAGCGGAAGCAACGCGTGGCCGAGATCAGGGAGGTGGCCGAACGGCTGCGGATGGCTGACCACCGGCGAGACCATGCCGCTCAGGTCGAGGCGGTTGCCGGCGCGGAACGTGAGGCAGCGGCCTGGAAGACTGTCCCCTGGCTTCTGGACCTGGCAGGCCAGGAGAGCGAACGCCGCGAGGCCAAGCACCTCTTGGCCTGCGCCCTCAGCGAGCAGGCCCCGTTGCGCGAGGCCGTGGAGCACGCCGGGGCCGAACTGTACGCCAAGCTTGAAGAGAGCCTTGCACGGCTTGCGGTCGAGTCCGATCGCAGCCGTGCCGTACTCGAGACAACCGCCGCGCAGGCCGAGGCGGGCGAGCGGGAGTACGAGGAAGCGACCGCCGCCGCCGGCCGGGCCGAGAGCCGGGCGGCGTCCGCTGAGGAGGCCCGTAAAAAGGATCAGGCAAAGCTGGCGGCTGCCCGCCGCACCGGCCTGCTCAACAAGCAGGAAAATCCCACCGAGGCCTTGGCGCGGCTCGTTCACGAGGAAGAAGCAGCCACGGAGCAGGCTGAACAGGCGCGGCGCCAGGTGGAAGCGGCCCGCGAGCAGGCCACTTCCATCGCGGCGGAGCGGGTCTCCTGCACCGGCCGGCTCAGCACCGCCCGGCAGCAGCATGACCAGGTGTGGGACCAGTTGAACACACTTGTCCAGGAGCGCCGCGATCTGGTTGCCGATCTCCGCCTGAGGGAGCTAGCTGGGATCGGGGAGGCGGACGGTGAGCTGGACTTGGACAGTGTCGGCGTCGACCTCGTCGCGATGCTGACGGACCAACTGCTAACCGCGGACAAGCAACTGGCCGCCGAACACGTTCAGGCGTTCGAGGACGATCGGCTGCGTGACGGTCTGGTCCAGGACGGCTTCTGCCCGCCGCCTCGCGAGGTTGAGCAGGCTGTCACCGCGCTGCGGGAGCTGGGCGCCCCGGCGGTCGCAGGGGTGCAGTTTTTGCGCGAGACCGTACCCGCCCACCAGCACGACGCCGTCATCGCGGCCATCCCCCACCTGATCGGTGGCGTGATCATCTGCGGACCGGTGCCCGGCGGTGATCTGGCGGCACTGGCCCGGCGGGCCGATGTCGTGCTGCCGACTCCGATCTCCATTTCCACCGATGGTCAGGCCAGCAGCCTGCTGTCCCAGTCCCTTGGTGACATTGCGGTGCTGCCGCTGCGCCCCTCGGTGCTGGATGCCGAGGCCGGAGAGGAGGAGCTACTCCGCGTTAGTGCCCGCCTGGCCACAGTGGACGAGCGTTGCACGGCCATCGTTCAGCGGCGGGAAGCCGATCGCGTTCTTTGCGGGCGGCTGCGCAGCCACCTGGACGCGTTCGACGCGAGGACACAGGCCTGTCTAAAGGAACGTCTCCAGCAGCTCGACGAGGAGGTGAACGCGCTCACCGAGCGTACGAGCGTTCTGGCGCGCCAGGCCGCCGATGCCGAGGATGCCGGGCGCCAGGCGGAGGGCCGGTCAGCCCAGTACACGGCTGCGTTGCGGGCACTCGCCGCGGCGCTCCCTCAGGTCCAGTCGCTGGTGGAGACGGCCGGCGCGGTGGAGCACTGGGTATCGCAGCGGCAGCACGCTCAGGCCGAGGCCCGGGAGTACCGTGTGGCCGCTCAGGCCTGCAAAGACCGCTGGCAGGCCGCCTTGGAGCAAGAGCGGGGTGCACAAGCAGCTCTGCGGCAATGCCAGGACCGTGCAGAGCGCTGGAAGGGATGGACGCACGAGGTCCGGCAGGATCTGTCCGACGAGGTCCTCGACGCCGCCTGTCCGGCCGCCGTGTCCGAGGGCAGCGTGCAGGCCCTGCGCGACCGCTGGGCACAGACCCGCCGGGACTGGCTCAACGGCATCAGCGACACCGCCCTGCAACAGCGGCTCACTAACGCTGAAACGGCCATCAAGAACCTCAACGAGAAGCTGGTCGAGGCCGGCTCTGCCGCACGCGCTCAGGCCAACGAACTCCTGGACCAAGCCGAGACGATGGACGCCGAGCACCTTGCTGCCCGCATCGCCGTTGCCAGCGGAACCCTGAAGGACGCGGAGCGTGCGGAGACGGAAGCGGGGCTGCTGCTGCGGCAGGTCACCGAGGACCACGAAGAGGCGGCCGCCGCCCTCGATGACTTCCCCGGTGCGAAGGTGCCGACCTTCGGCAGCACCCAGGAAGCGCAGGAGCAGCTGCAGGAAGCCCGGCGCTTGCTGGAACAGGACCGCGCCCTCGCCCAGGTGCGGCATCTGGACGCCGAGAAGATCCACCGGCGCGCCGACCAGGCTGGCAGCCACGCCGCGCAGCTTCGGCAGTCAGTCAGCGCCCTCAGTGCGGCAAGCGACCATCCAACCCCTGACCAGGATGCTGATGGTGCCCCGGAAATCACCGTGGACGCTCTCCTGCTCGAACAGCACGGGCTGTCCGCTGTGACCGCGCAGTCGCTGCAGCCGCACGACGCCGAGCAGATCAAGGACGCCCTCGTCCGCGAGGTCACTCAGGCTGACCGCGCCCTGGAGAGAGCCAGAACCGCCCTGCGCAAGGACGTGCAGAAGGTGGAACGGCTCGCACAACAGCCGGAGTACCTACAGATCGTCGACGGCCGACTGCGCGAACGCCTGCAGCACGACCTCACCACCCCCACCCGGCTGGTCACACTTCTGGAGGACATCGAGGAGCGTGAACGGCAGGTCGTCGCGCTGCTGGCCGAGTCCGCCGAGGACCAGACCCGCGTCGTGGACGCCTGTACGAGCACGGTCGAAGCGGTCCTGGACAGCGTGGAAGAAGTCGCCCGCCACTCCCGCCTCCCCAAGAATCTGGGGAGCTGGTCCAACCAGCGGTTCCTGTCTCTGGAACTGCGCCAGCGTGCCACAGGCGACGAACTGGCCCGAAGACTGTCCGCCGAGGTCGACCGTCTCATCGCCACCCTGCCGGCCAAGGCCGCAGGACGAGCCAGCGCCCTGCCCGAGGCGATGCCCCTGGCCAAACGACTGGTGCTGGCAGCCCTCGGAGGCCACGGCAACATCATCGCGAAAATCATCAAGCCCACGCAGAGCCTGGACACCGTCGAACGCGAATCCGTCACCGAGATCCAGAAATTTAGCGGCGGCGAACTGCTGACCGTATCCGTGCTGCTGTACTGCACGCTGGCCCGAATGCGTGCTGCTCAACGCGATCGGCGCATCCCCGGCGGAGTGGGCACGCTGGTGCTGGACAATCCCTTCGGGAAAGCCAATTACAGGCCCTTCGTCGACCTACAGCGCCGTGTCGCCACCGCCCACGGCATCCAGCTCGTCTACACCACCGGATCCAACGACCTGCCCGCCCTGGGCCGCTTCCCCCTCATCATCCGCATGCGCAACGGCTTGGACGTGCGCACCAAACGGCGCTACGTCCAGATCCTCGACCGGTACGGCGACGCCGTCGTGGCCGGCGTTGCCCGCGCCCAGGACGACGGCATCACCTCCGCCCATCTCCTGCGCCGCGCCGTCCTGCGCACCGAGACAGACCCAGACACTCGGGCCCCCGAGCAGGACGCCGGATGAACGCCACCGATCACATGGCCGCGGTCCTCGCCCAACAAACCCGCCAGCGCGTCGACTTCGACGCGCTGGCGGGCGCCGCCGATGCGGGCGACTCCAGCCTGGCCGCCTCGCCCCGGCGCCGCCGCATCCTCGCCGACGCCGCCCGCGCCTTAGCCCACCGCGGGCTGGCCACGCTGCCCAAGGGAATCGACGGCTGGGACCACAGCGCCCACCCACCCCTGCCCCGATGGGTCAAACGCCCGCCTGCCGCCCGACCACCCCGCCACGAGCCCGCCCCCCACGCCTATGTCGAACAGCTACGCTTCGCCACCACCCTGCGCCTGACCGCAGGCGACCACGCCCTGCTCGGCCCCGTCAACGCGCTGCTGCGCGACCAGCCGGACGCCGAAATCATCCCGTTGGCCGACCGCTCCTACGAGCTGTACGGTGACGAGAAACGCCTCAAGAACATCGAACGCCACCGCCTCGTCACCACGGGACTGCTGGACCTCACCCTGCACCTCCGAGCCCGGCCCACCCCCGCCCCACTGGCGATGTATGAACTCGGGCCGGCGCCCTGGCTGCTCATCGTCGAGAACACCGCCGCGTTCACCAGTCTGCGCGACATCCTCGGCACCTGGCCCGACCGCAGCCAGGTCGGCTGGCTCGGCTTCGGAGAAGGCGACCACCTCATCGCCTCCCTGCCCACCGCCCAGGCCTCCTTCCGCGAGCGCGACCATCCCGTAGACACCCTGCTGCTCTACGCAGACCTTGACCTCAAGGGCCTGTGCTGCGCCCAGAAGGCCAGTGAGCGCGCCCACGCCGTTGGTCTTCCCCCGCTGCAGCCCGCCGCCGGCCTCTACCGGGCCCTCCTCACCCGCCCACCGCGCTCTCACCCACCCATCCCCGCCGACGACGCGCAAGCCGCAGCCACCTGGCTGCCGCCACACCTCGCCGCCCCAGTCGCACAGTTGCTCACCGATGGCTTGGTCCTGCGCCACGAAGCCCTCCCGCTTCCCCAGCTCCGCTCCCTCCTCACCCCAAACGCGCCGCTGCTGCCCCAGATCCGCGACACGGCGCTGCCCATCATGCCGGTGATCTCGCAGCTCCCGCCTCGATCCGCATCGGCATCGAGAGGGCCCAGCACATGAACCCCCGCCACCCCCCGCCATGCCTGTCGGCCCCCAGCACCGACCTGTCCCACTCCGACCCACAGACCTGGAGCGACATCTTCATCACGACCATCGACACCGTCCCCGTCGAATGCATCCGGCCAAGCGACACCGACCGGCCCACCTGGTGCCTCTACACCCCAGGGAGCTGCCAGCCCGAGGACTACCTCGGCACCCTCCACGCCCGCGACACCGACGGCCTCTGGCACGTACAAGCCACCGATGAACGCCACGCCTCATTCGCCGACGCCGTCCGTACCCTGCGCCGTCCACCCACCTGGCCCCGCGAACGAGCCCACGCCACATGGTGGGCCCGCCGCCTGCTGGCCGACCCGACCCTGCTCATCATTGACATCCAGACCACCGGGCTCACCAACCCCTTCGCCGCCCAGATTGCCGCGGTCGATGGCAGCGGGACGCTTATCCTGAACGAACTCCTGAACCCGCAGGCCGGATTCGAACCCGAAGCCAGCGCGCTGCACGGCCTCACCGAGGAAAGCACCTGTAACGCCGCCACCTTCAACGACCTGCTGCCCGTGCTTGCCGAGCTCTTCCACGGGTGCCACCTCGTCGCCTACAGCACCTTCGACCACGCCGTCATCGTCCGCGAGCTGCACCGCCGCCTCAGCGACCCTGTCCGTGTCAGGGCATGGCTGAACAGCAGCCACTGGCACGATGCCATACCGCCCATCTCCACCTGGACCGGCCTGTGGTCCACCCGGTACCACGCCTACCGCCACGTCAAGCTCGGCGGCCACTACGAAGCCGTTGCCAACTGCCACCTCCTGCTGCGCCGCCTCCAACAGCTTGCCAACCACCGGACGGAGACCTGCCCCGATGCCCCGCCCTGACCTGCCGCTCCCCCCCCCAACGAGCCCATCACGGCTGCCGTCTACCTGACCGATGACCCAGCGCCGTGGGCGGCGGAGCCGCTGCATTGGCGAGCAACGTGCCTTACATGCCTTGCCTGACTCCAACTCTGTGACCAGCCGTGGAACTTGACAGATGCAGATAGTGTCCTAGTTCGCAGCCGTCTTGGTGGTACACGGGTCCGGTCGGATCTTCGTGCTTGGCTTCCCATTCGCGCAGTTCGTCACCGGCCAGGCGCTCGGGGGGAAGCGCACCGTGGAACCAGTCCTCGGTGATGCCGAGCTGCTTCTGCTGGGCGTGCGTGAGGTCGAGGACCTGGTGCTCGGTGGCCGCCTGGACCGCGAACGCTTCGGGATGGTCGAGGTGCACGAATGCGTGGTGGAACTCGGCGAGGCAGGCGACCATGCGTTCTGCCAAGAGGTGGGCATGGACTGCATCAACGCGCGGTGCAACACGAGGAAGTTGCTGTAGGAGAGGCCGAACCAATCGTGGACGGGGCCGTCCGTCGGATTCGCCGAGGGCGCCGCCGGGGGTCGAAGTCGGAGGGGCGGCGGCGCGAGCAGCCCGACAACGGGCTCGGCCCGACGCGGCGTGGCAACGAGAGGACAGCCCGCCCCTGTTCAGCGGGGCGGGCTGTCCTGTGAACAGGAGACAGACAGGGTCGCCTTGTTCAGGCGGCGGACGGTGTGCGGGCCGGGCTTGGGAGAGCGAGCTGCTTCGGAGTACTCGTGCCTCGTGGCGTCGGCGTGGACGGCTTCCCTCTGTCGGTGTCGGCAATCTGGCGGCGCAACTCGATGCTGGCTAACTAGAGCGGCTCGGGGCTGGCTGAGACGAGGGGGCCGAAGCGGGCGGGGTCCAGGTAGCGGAGGGCGGTCACGATGGCCTGGTTGTCCTCGGGCCAGAACGGGCCGTCGCTCGTGGCGAGTCGGTCGGCCGCCTCAGGGTCCGCGACGTCGTGGGGGGGGGCGCCGTGGGCACGCTGGGCTTGGCCCATGATGAACTCGAAGAGGCGGGCGGCGATCTGTTGGCGGGCGGGGGCCGTCTCCCACTGCTCGCTGTCGGGCCAGTGGCCAAGAGTGAGGGTGCCGTCGGTGCGGAGGTCGAGTCCGGCCAGCGCGCGACCGTCGCAGTCAATCTGGATCGGGGCGGGTTCGTCCGGGTCGGTGACCGTGACCGTGATGGTCTGGGTGCCGGTGCGAATCTGGAAGTCCATCGTATGTCCTTTACTTGGATTGGGCCCAAAGGTGGTTGATGTCGTGTGCAGTGGGCTCGCGGTTCGGGCTGGTCGGCGTCGGCGGTGTCTTCCCTGGTGCTGGTTTCCTTTCTGCCGAATCCAGGTCCGCTCCGGGCCAGTTGGCCAGCGCGGTGGTCGTTGCCAACGCCACTGCACTGTGCTAGGCCGGAGATGCCTTCGCCCGGGTCGGAGTGGCGTTCTCCGCTCCGTATTCGTAGACCAGCGCGTACCGATCACAGGAGTTGATCCACACGGTGTACCCCCTGCTTCGACCTCCACGTAGGTCTCCGGACCGAGGTCAGGGCGGCGGGGCCGGTCGGCGTGACGTCGCCGGCCTTGGCGGTGGGGGCGTCGGGAATGCGGGGCGACCGGGCGAAGTCGTCCTCGCCCGGGGCGGAGGAGAACTAATCGGAGTTGGGGGCGTTGTTGTGCAGGAAGCCGAAGGCTCCCGGGCCGGCGCCGGGACGGAGGTGGGTCGTGAGGTGCTCGCACGGGAAGGTGTGCGTCTGCTTGGGCGCGTTGTAGCTGTCGCCGTCGTAGTAACGGGCGTCGGGCACAAGGCTGGTGGACGCGGTCTCGGCACCGGGGTGTCCTCGATGCGGATGGTGACGGTCGTGGGGCGCGGGCGAGGTGTGGTCACAGCCGGACTCCTGGTGTGGTGGGCGACGGGTGCGTCCGGGCCGCGTGGGATGGGAAGGGAGCCGCGTCCATCGCGCGGCCCGGCCGGGCCGGTAGCCCACAGAGCACGAAGGGGCATGGTGGGCGTTTCCGGTTGATGGGACTGTCGTTGGTGGCCGGGTTAGCCCTGCAAGCTCCAGGTAGCGCCAGCTCGGCCCGGAGGCCAGGGAGGCGCGCGGCAGCGGGACCCCGCTCAGTGGCCGACGTACGTCGCGTGGTCGGCGTGGCGCTCCGAGGGTGGGCATGAGACGGCCCCGGCCCGCGAGTGCGGTGCCGGGGCCGAAGCGGGAGCGAAGGGGTCAGGGTTCGTTGCGGTGCAGCGAAACGGCGTGTGCTTCCTCGCGGCCCCGTGCGTAGAGGTGGTCAAGCCCGTCCGGGTGCTTCGTGCACTGCTCGGCCGTCCATCGGTACTCGGCGGCGCCCAGGGCAAAGGCGGCCTGTCCGGCAGTGTGCGGCACGTGGGCGCCCCACTCATCCCAGGGCCACAGGCCCCCGATCTCGTATCGGCCGTGTTCGTCCGGCCGGACGGTGCGAGTACCGTCCTTCCCCTCCTCGTGCTCGGCTGTCCACGTGAACGTGAGCGCGTCGTCGTCGGCGAACGCGGCTGTCATCCCGCACTCGTCGCGGTGCAGATCCTTCACGATCTGCTCTGCTGTGGCGCGGGTGAACAGGTGCGCGCTGTTCGGCGTCCAGAAGTCGTGTAGCGGGAGTCCGATGTACGGCCCGTACCCGCTGTCCTCCACGGTGAAGAGCTGGATGGACAGGGGGGTGCCGTCGGCCCAGTACGTGTGGCGCGGCTCATCGGTCGGGACGGCATCGGGGGTGGTGTTCATGGCGGTGGGCATCCTTCCTGGGCGGGGTGCGGGTGCCGGCGGGCGGTCGTCTCGGCGCCTGCGGCGCCTCTGTGGGCCGGGCAGACCGCCGGGCCGCGCGGGGCGGGAGGGGCCCGCTTCGCCGCGCGGCTGGCCGGGTCGGTCGCTCACAGCGCACGAGAGGGGGCTTCTGTGCGGGACGTGACCGGCTGCGCCCGACTCTGGCCCGCAGGCGGATTAGCCCCACAACTCCCGGAACGGGCCCGGCTGGTCGGGGAGCGGCCGGGCCGGGTCACGCCGGGGTGGCGGCCGATGTACACCCGCGCGCTGGCGCACCAGGCGTCGGAGGCCCTTCGCGGGCGCGGCGTGGGGGTGGCCCCGGCACCCCCGGCACCGCGAGCGCGGTGCCGGGAGGGCGCGAGCAGGGCGGGCGCGGGGAGCAGCCTGTCCTCACTCGGTCGCAGTGACGGCCGCGTTCGCGGAGGCCATCTGCTCGGCCAGCGCGAGCAGATGGGTTAGCTGCTCGTGGGTGAGGTAGTACCTGCCGGTCTCCTTGTTGCCGGCCGCCCCTCCGATGGCGTCCGTCGAGGTGATGTTGACGGACTTGAGGCCCGCGAGGCGCTCGCGCTCGGCTGCCCTGGCCTTACGCTTCTCCAGCTCATCCCACAGGAACTCGGCGATCTCGGCAGTCCTACCGGCCTTCCAGCCGTCGGCGCGGCGGACCTCATAGCCGTCCGGGTCTGTGATGACGATGGCGCCAACTTTCTCACTCGACATGTCGCTGAGGAGGACTGTGTGCCCGGTCTTCGTGATGGCCTCGACCCTGCCGAAACCTTTGTACTTTCTGGCAAGGCTGGCGATCTCGGCAGCGAATGCGCGGCGCTGGTTGGTGGCCATTTGCCTCCCCTTTCTGTTGGTGTTCGCTGTTTCTGTCCGGTGACCGCTCCGGCCGCCCGGGTCCGGCGGAACATGCCTCCAGGGGGACGGGTGCGGCGCCTTGCGCCGACGCCGGGGACGCTCCAGGCACAGGGACGGGCCGCCCTCTGGGCAGCCCGGCAACCGGGACTCGACCGAAAGGTGAGGATCTGCGGGAGCGTCCTTCCGGCCAGACCGACACTGCCCCGGGCGGAGTCAAGCCGCGCAAGGCCCGGCGACCGGACGTGCGGCGGCCCCGATCCCGGTCGGATGCCGGAGGTCGGGGCCTGTGCGTGGGACATTCAGGGGCGGGCGTCCGAGCCTCCCTCTTCGAATTCGAACGCGGTGGTCGCGGTGGTCACGAAGTCGAGGTGTGCCGAATTTTGCATTGGGTTACGGTTGCCCGCAGCCCGTCCAGGACGTGCAGGAATCGAGGGCATAGCCCGCTGGGTGTCACCTTCATGAAGCCTGCTGGGCAGTGTGAGTCTGCCGTGCCGGGCGCTGCCGGGCTGGGGCGGCCCGAAGGGGTGGGGTGAGGTGTCACCGCTCCCTCCGCGCCGCTGGACCGTGGAATAGGGCGCGGCTAGTACTCCAGCAGCGGTTCGCTATCGGGCCTGGTCAGAGGCATCGTCGGGAGTGTAGTTGGCTGCTGGCATGCCCGGGGCGGTCTTGCCGGACCGCCCCTCCAACGAATGACATCGTCGTCGGTAGTGACAATGCCTGGCCACGGCCTGACGCCTTCGCCGCCATCGCGACCATCTCAGCGCATGGATGTGAAGTGGCGTGCGGGGCCGGTGTGCGGGACCAGTTGCCAGGAGCCGGCGGACTTCTGCCACGGTGAGCGGAACCAGGGTGGAACCGTTTCTGCATCCCCCTTTGTCGCCGCCCCTGCCGCCGTGGCCGCGAGAAAGGCATGCGCGAGCATGGCCAGGGTGATGTGCCTCATCCAGCCGACGTAGCGGCGGACTTCGTACTGGTCCAGGCCGCACTCGTTCTTCGCGGCCTGGAAGCATTCCTCGATCGCCCACCGGCGCCCGGCAACGCTCACGAGCCGGTCGACGCTGGTGCCCACCGGCGCGTATGCGAGGAAGTAGGCGACCTGATCGGGTCTGTTGATACTGCGCCGGGCCAGCGCCCAGCGGTGATGGGTGGGCCGCTCACCGTCGAAGTCCTCAATCACCGGGAGCTGGACGGCCGCCCAGTCATAGACGCGCGGGCCCTTGGCGCCGTCGCCGCACGAACGTTGCTCCCATGCCTCATCCGGCGCCTGGCTGAAGAGATAGTCGATCCGGCCGAAGCGGGGCACCGGCTGGGACTTGGGGACGGCGAGCACGTAGCCGACTGCGGCTTCTTCCAGCATCCGGCGAAAGCGCCACTCCTGGCCGTAGGCGGCATCCGCGGTCACCCAGGCGATCGGCAGCGGGGAAGCGAGTGCGCGCAGCACCACTGTCCTGGCCAGCTCTGGTTTGGTGGCGAAGCCCCTCTCATCAGGAATCTTGGCGGCGCGGCAGCGCTCGCGGTCGTCCGTCCAGGACTTGGGCAGATACAGCTCGCGGTCCACCAGGGCGCGTGCGCGGGTGGTGGCGTAGGCGGCGAAGACGCCGATCTGACAGTTCTCGGTGCGGCCGGCGGTGCCGGAGTACTGGCGCTGCACCCCTGCGGAGGTGGTGCCCTTCTTGATGAAGCCGGTGTCGTCGAGGATGAGGACTCCGTCGGCCTCGCCGAGCTTGTCGGCCACGTATGTCTGCAGGTCGTCGCGGACATCGTCGGCGTTCCAGGTGGCTGCGTTCAGTAGTCGTTGCAGGCCGTCGGGGGTGCGGTGGCCTGCGTGTTCGGCCAGTTGCCAGCCGTTTTTGCGGCCGACCGGGCCGAGCAGGGCGCGGACGTAGTCACGCATACGGCGTCGCAGGTCGGCGCGGCCGAAACGGTGGCCGATGCGCAGGAAGACGTCGTCGAGTTCACGGTCCCAGGTCGAGTTGGCAAGGTCATCGATCACGCGAGGAGGCTGCCCTCATCACCGCGCAGACAGTTCTCGATGTCATTCGTTGGAGGGGCGGTCCGGCAAGACCGCCCCGGGCATGCCAGCAGCCAACTACACTCCCGACGATGCCTCTGACCAGGCCCGATAGCGAACCGCTGCTGGAGTACTAGGTGTGAAACTCCCGGAGGACAGGAGGGCAGCCCTCAGCGCCGGGGGGGGAGCCGGTGTGTTCCTCGCGGAGCAGAGTCGAGCAGTCGAGATTCGGGATCGGGACGGCGCCCGCCGTACGTCCCGGAGAGCGTCATGCAGTCGCAACCGCCATGCCCCGTGCCGGATGGTGGCCTGCTGCATGCTGTGCCGCCGCTCCAAGGCGTCACGGGCGTCTTGAGCCACGGTGCGGCCCGGACAGCGCGAGCGGGCGAGGCGGGAGCGGTGGCGGGTAGTGGGACGAGCAGCCTTGCGGGTCCTTAGGCGCGGAGCGTGGCGGTCATGGCGTAGTCCTCGAAGTTTGTGTGGGGACGGGGCTCTGGGGCCGGGGACAGGTGCGCGGCGGCCCCGGCGGCTCGGGGAGGGGGACCCACCCACCCCCGGGCCGGTGTCCGCAGCGCCGGATCGGGGCCGGCGCTGCGGGCGTCAGGCGCAGAGGGCCGGGGTAGCTGTTGCGGCGGGGCGGAAGGAGACGTCACCGACAAGACGGGAGTGAAGGGTACCGATGCCGGTGGGCAGTTCCAGGTTGACGCTGACAGTTCGGGTGCGGGCGGCCTGCCAGGCCAACTGGCGCAGCCGCGGCCCGGAGACCGAGTCCTGCGAGAACGCGCGCTCGGCGAGCAGGAGCAGGAGCAGTTGCCTGGCACCGTGTCCTGGCGTGCCCTGGTCCAGGAGGTGGGCCAGGCTGGCAAGGGGCCGGCAAGGCGAGCAAGCCGACCGGCGCGACCCGACGCGGCTCCGGCAATCCGAAGTTGGCCCACCCTGTTCGCAGGGGCGGGCCATCCGGTAGTGGCGCGGGCCGAGCCCGGGCGCTCCGGGAGTCGACTCGGTCAGTCGTTGGTCTGGGTAGGAGCCACAGGGCGTAGGTCCGTGAGCAGGGGCGCGCCGCTGGTTCCGTCCTCATGCTCGACGCGGGCGACGACGTCGTGATCCGCGATGAAGACGTCAGCCAGTCGTCCCCGGCCTCCGGGGACGCTCCGGGGGCCGTCGGGGAAGGCCACCGTGCGGGCGTCGTATTCCACGAGGTCCCCCAGGAGGTGGCCGGACGCCTGGGCGGCGGCCCGGACGGCGGATGCGCTTTCGCGAGTCACCTGCCAGCTGCTGGCGTCGGTGCGCACCAGCCAGTGACCGGGTTCGGCCAGCAGGTCGCCTTGGGGGGTGCGGATGAGCAGGGTGGTGGTGGCGCCCATGCCAGAGGGGTGGTGGAAGTCGATGCCGTCCCGCATGAGGGTGCCGATGAGCCGGCCAGCGGCCGCGAGGTCGGCAGGCTGCCATTGGAAGATGGGGCGACTACTGGTCATGACTGCTCCCTAAGTTGTTAGCCGCTCAGGAGGCCGGGAGGCACGGGCCCGGCGGCCGCCGGTCGCGTGCAGCACGTCGTAGAGGGCTCGCGCGGGGCGTGGTCCGGTGAAGCGACGGTGGTCGAGACCGGCCCCGGTCGGGACTCTCGCCGAATGGGTGGGAGCCGCGTTCTCGATATCCCACATACTGGCTCGGGAGCAGCCAAGCCGCACAACCCTCGCGGCCTCGGGAGCAGCGACGTGGGGGCGTGGGGCAGCAACACGGCACCCCCAGACGCTAGTCGTCTCTTGGGGGCTCGTTCTGTCGCACCTGCTGCGTCTGGATCGCCGCACGGATCGCCGGGTAGAGGTCCCCGTGCAGGGCGCACCTGCGATGCGGTTGAACGCCAATGCCAAGGCCTCATCTGTGGGATTCTTGACGGGATGCTCAGCAAGCCACTTGGCGGCGAGCTTTTGCACACGCGCCGTCCGGGCGCTCGGCCACTGGCCCCGGCCGTTGAGTGCTTCACGGACCAGTGCCTGGCCCTGAGGAATCGACTCCAGTGCCTGCCAGCCGAGCTGGTTCTACGGCGAAGCACAGCGTCACGTCGTCGCTCCACTCGATGCCGTACGGGTCGGTGTGCCACCTGGTGTCGGAGATGAGGACTGGGTCGCAGGCGTACAGAGTTCGTCGAGCAACTTCGATGTCGATCGCTGGGCTGCGGGGTGTGTCGGTTGCCGGGGAAGGCATCCGTGTGCTCTCTCCGGTGCTTCCTAGAGCGGGTGCCTGTTCTGCAGGGTTCATGCAGTTCTCCTTGGAATCGTCACAGTGGCGGTCCGCGGTGCCCACCGCGGCGTCGCAGCTAGGGTCACGCCGAGTGTGGGTGCTGATTGCCATCGGTGACAGGGCAGGGGGTGGGTCAGCTGAGGCACGTGGCCGTGTGCGGCACGGGGGGGGGCTCACCGCATGCGGAGGGATCAGTGCAGGAGGGTCCTTCCGGCAGCACCGACACTGCCCCGGGCCGGGCCAAGCCGCACCACCCTGATCGAGGACGTCGCTGTGGGCGGCGGGCGGGGCGGACACGAAGGGCCCCTCGTTCACGTGAGCGGGGCGGGTGGTCAGTTGGCGGGTTCGTCGCCCTGCTCGGGGCTGTCGTCCAGGTCAACGGTCAGGTTGGCGCCTTCCGCAGGCCGCAGGAGTTCGGCGAGTTTTCCGAGCACAGCGCAGAGCGCGTCGTCATCGAGGTCGACGATCGTTGAGGTGCCGTGGTGGTGCAGCGTCGCGTCGTGGACGCGATAGTCGGCGTGCCCCATGCCCAGGTCCCAGTTTGGAGTCGCGGGTGTCGAACACAGCGAGCGTCCAGCGGGCCCGTCGGCCGGCGTGAGCGGCCGGACAGGCGGACGACTGCGGTGCGCAGGGCGTCCTCCTCAGCATCGGCGTCGGTCTCACGCAGAAGAGGGTGCAGCGGTCGGGGCAAATCCCACCGTGGATGGCAGGCGGCAGGCGTGGGAGGGCCCCGGCGTCGCGAGTGCGGGCCGGGGTCGGGACAGGTCAGAGGCCGCGCGCGGTGTGCAGACGGCCCGTCCCGCGGGTGCGGGACGGGCCCGTCACGGGGCAAGTGGCGCGGGTCTCAGGTCTGGGGGGTGAGGGGCGGGCGGATGTGGAGAGCTTCGGGCCCGCGCCGGTCGACCTGCCAGTTGGCGGTGCGGAAGGCGTCGGCGACCGCGGTGGCGGTCTTCTTCCGCTGCTTCGCGGCAGTGTCCTGGGGCGCGGCGATGTCGATGCTGAGCCAGCCGGGCCGCCACGCTACGGGGACGGGCGGGGTCGGGCCGGGCACCTCCGCGTGCACGTAGGCGTCGATGCTCGGGGAGGTGAAGCCCTGGAACCACAGGTGCTGGGCGGCGTGGGTTTCGGCGGGGGCGTGGGTGGGGGTGTCGCGGATGACGCCGTGGCGTACGTGGAGGAGGTGTTCGCCTACGGTCCAGGAGTTGTGTTCGGTGGCGTCGTATCCGGCCTGGCGCAGCCAGGCCAGGGCGAAGCGGGCCCGGGAGGCGGACGCGTTGGGGAGGTGGACGGTGACGCAGTCGCCACCGCAGCATTCGGTGTTGGTGACGAAGGTGAACTCGTCGGCGTAGTCGGGACGGTGGGGGGTGTGGAGCGCGGGGCCTGCGCCGAGGAGGAGTTCGGTGACGGTCTCGGCGGTCGCCTCGGGTGAGATCAGACGGGGCGGAACTGCATCGACCTGGTAGACGGGACCTTCGGGGTCGATGCCGAGGGCGTTGAGGAACCACTCGCTGACGATGGTGACCGTCTCGTCGGCAGGCCAGTCGGTCCCGAGCGAGAACAGGCGGCGGGCGAGGGCGGCGATGTGCCGCCCGTCGGGGCTGGTGGGGTCGAACGTTCGGACCAGGGGCATGACAGGGCTCCGATCAATGTGATCCGGCGGGGCTCCGGCGGGCGCGGTCACGGACACCGCAGCCCGCCCTGCCCGGCGCCGGTGGGCGGGTGCACTGTGGCGCGGCAGTCGGCAACACCCGCAACCGGCGACAGGCCGGAGGATGCGGCACCCCCTTCCTACGCAGGGCATTGGCTCAGAGCGCGAAGGCCCGTCGGGGGCCCGCCCGGTCGGACTTGGGGCCGGAGGGCCGGAACCGCAGTCCGAGCGGACGGGGCAGTGGAGCGGGCGTGCGGATGGCCCGCCCCACGGACGCGGGAAGTCCCGGGCTATGGGGCCGAGTACAGGGCGGGCACGGGTCTGGCATGGCGGTGCAGCAGGAGGGCGCGGGGCACGTGCCGGGCGGCGCATGCGCGGTCAGGGCGCGAGGGTTTGGCACGGTGTGACAGCCGGAATGCGTCAGCCTCTGGCTACGCGATCGCGGAAGCCGGAGGCCAAGAGGGTGGGAGTCCCGCCGTCGCCGGGCCGCCCCACACCGGCTGACGCGCGGGCGCTCCGCTCTGCTACCGCAGCGCGGCCATGTGCCGGCCCGAGGCAGTCCAGGGCGCGCGGTCCGGCGCGGCAAGCAGGCGTTCCGGCCAGGCCGCGGGGGCTGGGGCCCGGACATGAAGGGGCCCGCCCTCGCCAGCAGCGGCAGGGCGGGCCCAGACATCGCAGGGGTACTGTTCGCAAAAGCGCTTCTCACGGGGCCGCGGCCAGGAGCTGCTACGGCACCAAGTGGGTGAGAGCTGTGTGGAGCAGCTGCGCGGTGCTGGTCTGGACTGTGGCGGCATCCAGTGACCAGGCGGCCAAATCCGCTCCGTGGGCGGCAGCTTGTGTGACCGTCAGTACCATTGTGGCCACTGCAGAGGTGATCACTCGTTCTGTGGCGCTGGGGTTGGCGGCGCGAGCGGCCCGTTCCAGGTCGCAGCGCAGGCCGTCGAGGAAGCGGATGCGCAGCGTGGTGAAGCGTTGGTCGCCTTCGGAGGACTTCATGTCGATCACGCGCAGTACGGCCCTGTGCCGTTCGTAGAGGGCGAAGAATTCCTGGACCAGTTCCCTCGGGGCTGGCTGCCGGGACGTTGACGCGTTGTCGGAGCCCTCATGTGCGATGTCCTCCGCCAGGGTCAGGATGGCCTGGTCGATGTCGGGGAAGTACTGGTAGAACGTCGCGGCTGAGGTGTTCGCCCGGCGGGCGATCTCCACGATGCTCGCTTCTCGGTATCCGGTGGTGGCGAGTTCATCCGCGAGGAGCTCAAGCAGGAGGAGCCGTGTCCGGCGGCCGCGCTCGCCAACCTGTCGTCCACAAACGGTCAGGACAGTGTTTGTCATTGTTTCTCCTAGCATCATCGGTATCGGTGAAGCGGCAGGAAGTTGTCGCCCCGCCAGAGGTAGGGGTGTGGCCGGGAGCCAGTCGGTGTTCCGGACGATGACTGGTGTCCGGGTAAGTCCCGCAACACCCGCACGTAGAGCGGATGTTGCGGTCGTGGTACGACGCGGCCGTGTCCTCGATAGACCTGGCGATGAGGTGTGCCGAGAACCTGCGGTCAGGGCATGGCGCGGCCTCTCCGCCCGGAGGGATTGGGTGGAGAGGCGGGGCAGTCAGGGGGTACGCGTTGGGAGCTGCTTCGGCGCATGTTGGGTCAGCCATGTGCGGGCGGCATGTCGTTCGGGCGCTTCGGGGAAGGCGAGATAGAACTCCAGGACTGCCAGGTGGCGGGCCGCCGGGGCGCCGAGGGGAAAGACACGACGTCGCAGTGTTCCGTCGGCTGAGACTCCGGTGATCCGGTCTTCGGCCAGTGTGTACGAGGGAGTGACTGCGATTTCAATGTGTTCGCCGGCCGCGTGTAGCACGGGGCAGACCTGCAGGGCATAGGCCGCACAGAGCTGGTGGAGTGGAGGCTCGATGTAGTACGGAGCGTTGGTCTCTCCGATGAACACTAGATGTGCCGTGGGCTCGATTGTCTCGCTACACGTTCCGCAAAGCCGCTGGACCATGGACTGCCGTTGCCGGGCCGGGCATTGCTCACCGAACCTCGGTGTGCCGCGTCCTGGTGTACAGGGGCAGGTGACGTGTGCGCCGAGTTCGGGGCTGCGGCTCACGAGGATCGAGCCGTCGTCGTCGGGCTCATACCAGGCGGCGCTTGCGGGCACCGGGCGTCCGGCAGTGTTGCGGGGTAGGCGAGCAACGGAGGCTGGTTCAGGGACGCTTCGCCAAGAGAGGCTCATTGATCACTCCAGCTGGAGGAATAGAGGTGGGTGCGTGCTGGAGGCAGCACAAGCAAAGGGGTGCGGCTGGTCGAAGTGGGGAGTGCCGGGCCGCCCCGCAGGGCGGTCGGTGGCAGCCCTGCTGCCGGACTGACCAGGGGCCGTGCGGGTCCGTGGTCCGGCAGGAACACGCTGGCTCGGGCGTGGCATAGCCGCGCAACTCCCAGGCCACCAGACGGAAGGCCGGGCACGGGCCCGGTGCGGCCTGTCCCTGGATCAGGGAGTGAGGGTGCGGCGCGGCTGGCGGCCGGTTGGCGGCGCGTGCCTGCACGCCGGGTCTGACGGCCCTCGGGGCGGCTCTGCGAGTGCGGCCAGGGGGAAGCGTGAAGGGGTGGTGTGAAGGAAGGTCCGAGGTCCACACGGACGGTGGGATTGCACCGAGCGGGCTTGGGAGCGGGCAGCCTTGGCGTCGGGGCCGATTGGCTGGCGGGGTGGATGGGTCAGCATGCGGCAGGGGCCAGCGAGGCTTGGTCAGCCTGGGTGGAGACGGCCCGCCCAGTGCGCGCGGTGGCCGCCTTGGCCACCGCATGGCGGACCGAGATCCAGCGGGATTCGGTCGATATGGCCGTCGGCGCCGCGCGCCAGCCAGTTTCTGTCACTGAGCAGCGCACCGGCCCGGCACCGAGGTCCTCGCGCAGCACGGTGTACGTGAGGCCCCTCGTGTTGCTTCGCCATGCTTGCGGGGAGTCCTCGGGGGTCGTGACCCAGTAGCCGTCACGGCCGAACGCGTCACGTGCCGTCGTGCAGGGTGCGCACCTACACGGGCTCGCCGTTGTTGTTGTCCGATGCGGTGGCCCGGTGCGGGGGCATGGTGTCGTTGACGTGCTCCGGGTTGGGTTGGATGGTCGGCCGGTCGGTGTCCCACAAGTGCACGCCCTTCAGGTGCAGGGAGCGGGCCATCGCCGGAGAGATCAGGCCCACCTCGGTCACCGTCTTCTCACCCCATGGAGCGGCCTCGATGGTGTCTTCGCGCCACAGTCGGTAGTCCGGGTGCGGCCGGTGGACTGGTAGGGCGTCTACCTGCTCGCGGATGAAGTCCTGGGAGGCGACATCGCCGGAGATCGTGAAGTAGTGGATCCGGTTGCGCACGTATCGGCCTTTGTCCTCGTCGTATCGGAAGGCGGTCCTTGTGGCACGCATGGCCGCGTAGACCTCGCCGACGTAGTTGAACGCGAGGTGATCGGGTGCGTCATGCCCGGGGTTCCCGTTGCAGTCCGGGTGCAGGTGCAGGGAATGTCCTGCCTGATTCATCGCGTACAGGTTGATGGCCATCGGCGGTCTCCGTTCAAGGTGGTCGGGTGCTGGCCGGGACGGCATACGTCTGGGGCGGGCGTATCCTTCTGGCTCCGCCGGACACAGACACTGCGCCGGGCGGGGCCAAGACGCGCAAGGCCCGGCGGCCTTGAGCCAGCGCCGCGAAGTGGAAACGGAAATCGACCCGTAGCTGGCCCGGGCGACCACAGCTCCGGACACGACCAGCGCGATGCGTCGCACCGGTCTCGGCGGGGAACTGACGAGCCGCGCCTTGACCTCGGCAACCTGCAGCGCAGTGAACGAGGCCGGCCGGACCGCTTGCGGTTGGCCAGGGCGGGCAGGCCGCCAGCGGCAAAGCGGTCCCGCCAAGTGCGCACAGTGTCCACGTGCAGCCGCGTCTGCGCGGCTATCAGAGCGTTGGAACGCCCGCGGTGACACTCGGAGACGGTCAGCACGACGGGCACAGCAGAGATGAGAGGCACGGGAGGAAAGCGGCCGGTCCTTCGGGACCAAACAGCCAACACCAACCGCTACCCGTCCCGGTATGCTGTGACGTTATAGCAAGGCATCCGCTGGCTACGAAGTAGGCCCACGCTTGGAGTTGCCTCCCGCCCCCACCTGCTCACAACCCAATCTCGACCGTTTCAGGACCGCCCGAAGTGATCAAGGCCACCACTATCTGCCAAGGTCCGGGCCCAGATGCCGCCGGTACCACATGGACTATCCACGGCGCAGCCATGGTCGACCAGTGGCTGCACGATTTCTCCTGGAAGAAAACCCCGCTCGCGGAGTTCATCACGGGCGTCGATGTCGCCTTCGACGAGCACCCCGCGACTTCCCTGTGGCGCAGCGCAGTTCCTGGACGCGCCGTGCCCTCGGGCCCGCCGCTGACCAATCTCCCGCCGCTGGATGAGGCGCCTTTCAACATGTGGCACCCTTTGTGGTTCGAGTTGGTCAACGTTTGGCATCTAACAGGCACATGGCTACATCCTGAGTCCCATTTCTGCACCGACCAACTCGCCTTTGCTGAGGAGCGGGCCTACCTCTACGTAGGGTGCCACGATCGGGAGTACCCCTCAGGACTTCGGCGGTACGATCCCGACCGCTCCCCGATTTCCCACGATCAGGGCGTCACCGCGTTCCCTCTGCGTACCTTCCGGGCTCTTGAGTTTCACGCTGACGGGCACTGCCCGGAAGCAGCGATGCTGCTGTGTGCTGGCATCGCAGTGGTCGAGTCCGCTGTCCACGAAGCACTGGAGATGCACCAGTCCTCACCCGGGATACCCGTCCTCGACCCTCATGCCTCTGGCCTCACAGTCAAGGTCACCGCTCATTGGGCACACGGCGGGCCTTCGACCGTCGGCTACGCACATGTCCCCTGATCAACTGACAAGGGGTAGTGGTGCCTGGAATGCGCCTGCGGCCTCTACCTCTCCACACCCAACCTCTGACGAGCACGCAGACACGAGGCCGGTCCGGAGTCCCCCGTCGGGCTTCCGGAGTCAACCACTAGGTCGCAGATCGGAGTGCTGTTTCGGCCCTGGTAGTGGGTGGCCGTCTGGGCGGAGATGTGTGCCTCGGAGATCAGCTCTGCGGCGGGCAGGGAAAGCCGTTGAGAATGACGTGGAGCGGGCACGGGATTGCTCCCCGCTGCAGCCGGGGCTGGGTTCTGCAGCGGGGGCAGCGGCGGGGCCTGCCTCGGTAGCAGGATGGCCGTGGGACGGGCGTATGCGGGCGGCCCGTACACAGGGTACGTGCAGGCCAGTGGCCCGGGGGCCGGTGGTGGCCGGTGCACGAGGCTCGGCGCGAGACGGTCAGGCGCGGCGGCCTCGGCGGGATGGTCGGGCTGTCGGGCCTGGGCAGTGACGGGTGGGTCGGGTCAGTCGGTGGTCAGGCCGCCGCGGGCGGCTCTGATGCGCAGGGACTTCAGGTGATTGATGGGCTCGTTGTCCAGGTTGAGGAGGTCTGCGTCGCGAAGGAGGCCGCGGGCGTCGGCCTCGATGCCGTGCAGGGTGGCGCGCCGTTTGCGGTCTGGCTCAGCTCTGGCGGCTGCGTGGGCCGCGTGGGCGATCGCCAGGATCTGGGCGCGGGGCCCGCTGAGGGTCGCTTCGGCCAGGCTCAGCTTCTTCAGGAGACGGACTGCTTGGGGGTAGTCGCGCAGCCCGGGGGTGTTCAGGAGGCGGTTGGCTGCTGAGCGAGCTGTGGCGATGCGGGCGGCGGCGTAGGCCAGGCCCTTCGCGCTGGTGGTGTGGTGGGCGACGTATTGGGTGGCGCGCGTTGCGACGTTGACGACGGCTTCGAGTCGGCGGGCCTGGCGGTGGACATCGGCGCTTCGGGCTGTGGTCGGGGTGTGGTGGGGGGCGGTAGACATGGGGGCTCCCAGTCGCTGATGTGGGTGATGTCATGGCGCTGTGGCCGGTCTCCGTGCCGGGCCTGTGGGGCAGCCAGGCAAGGGCTTGGGGTGTGATGCTTGCCGCCTCGCGCCGGGGTGTAGGGGCGGGCCCGGCAGGTGGTTGGGCGGGGCTGTGGGCTACTCGGTGTGCGGGAGTGGAGGCTGGCGAGGGCCAGCCGGGCATAGCGTGGGGCGACGCGGACGGCCCGCCTCTTGGTTGGTGCCGGAGGCGGGCCGTCGACGGTGCTGGTGCGGGGGTGCGGGTCAGACCTGCGGCTTGGCGCCCCGGGGCTTGGCGGTGTTCTTGTGGGTGTTCTCTCGGCGTCGGCGCAGCACGAGCAATGTGGTGACCGTCAGGGTGACGTTCCAGGCGACGTTCCCGGCCTCGCCGTGCAGGAAGGCCCACGTGGTCGACGCGGTGAAGGTGGTGAAGGTCCCGGCCAGGAGCACCAGTGTCTCTGTCCGGGACAGCAGGTCGAACCACAACAGCAGAGGGGGCGCGACCGTGGCCGCGAACAGGAGGTCTTCCAGTAGCTGGGCCCAGTTCATGGGGTGTGACTCCTTGGTCGGTGTGGTGGGGTCGGCGGTCGGGCGATATGCGGCCGTGCCGGTTGGGTGCACTGTGGGGCGGGAGTCGGCAAGCGGCGCAAGCGGCCGCCTGAAGCAGGGCTAGCCGGCGCGAGCACGTGGCAGCGGTGGGGAGCGGCAGGGCGAATCGCGGAACGGCCCGCCCTGGTCGGCGAGCTTCCAGGTACCGTGCAGTGCGGTTCTGGTATGTCCGGCGGGCCGGGCCTCGCCATGCGCGGCCGGGGCCCGATCGTGCCGCGCGGTCCGGCGTTGCCGACGCTCACAGTCACGGAGCGGGGTCGTGAGGGCTGGTGGTCGGGTCCGGCGCGGCTGGTGCTGCAGCAGGTTGGGCCGTGCGGCGGGTGCAGGGTGAGGTCGGCGCGTGATGGATGGCGTGGGGCGGCCCCGGCCCCGCGCGGTGCGGGGCCGGGGCCGACTGTGGGCGTGGCGGGGTGGCTGTCAGCGCCGGATGGTAGTCCAGTCGATCTGGTCGGCGCCCGCTGCGAGTTGCTCGAAGGCGGCGATGACGGTCCGCTTGGTGGGGTGGCTGAAGAGGTGGTTGGTGTCCGTCGGAGTCAGGCCGAGCAGCCGGTCTGCGACGTTCCATGCGGAACCCGATTCGTCGCCCTTGGTCGCCTCGTAGGCAGGCTCGTCGCCCGGCTCCTTTCCGCTGATCTTTTCGATGGAGTAGCCCGAGAGGTAGATCACGATGCCCGGAACGTTGAGGGTCACCTTGTGCAGCGGGGCGCGGGCCTCCAGCCGGTCGGTGCCTCCCAGCACCTCATCGGTTGCCAGCAGGTTCGTACGCTGCTTGATGATGCGCAGGACACGGGTGGCGAGTTGGTGGTTCACGCCGGTGGCGGCGGCGTTCTGGGCCTGTGTGTGGTTGGTGTCGGGGTCGACGGAGCCGGTTGTTTCGGGCGGGGTTGTGGGCTGTGTGGGCATGGTTGTCTCCGCTCGTGGGAAAGAACGCCACCTGCAGGTGGGTGGGTGATGAGTCGAGGGTGTTGCGGCGGGGCCTCCCGTACGTCGCACGGGCGTGCGGGCGGCCCTGCAGACCCAGCCTGGAGGGCACTGGCGTTAGCGGCGCAACAACACCGGCCGGGGTTGTTGGCACGGTGCGGAGGCGAAGCCGCAGCCGCCGGGTTCGATCCGTGGTCAGAAGGGCGGTTCGTCGCTGTCGGTGTGGTAGCTGGGGCCAGGGGTGGGCTGCTGGGTTGTCGGCGTGGAGGAGGTCGTCGCGGAAGGTTGCTCCTGGCTGGTGTGCCTGTTGGTGTTGTTGTCGCGGATTTCGCCGAAGTCTGTGTTCTCTTCAACACCGACACGGGGCACGGAAGACGGCCCCCGCTCCCGCGTTGTTGCGGGACCGGGGGCCGAGGGAGAGGCGCTGGTCAGGTGGCGAGCGTGGTGTTCGGCATGCGCGAGTAGATCCGCTCGGGCAGCGGGTGGTGCAGGCGCCACGTGATCGCCATCGGCTTGCTGCCGGTGTGCATCTCGTAGGTGGCCGGGCCGAGCAGCACCCACGGCATCGCCTTGCCGGACGCCGTGTCCTTTGACTCCCGCATGAACAACAGCACGTGGCTGCCCTGCTCGGCATGCTTCTGGTAGCGCTGGCCGGTCGGTGATGCCGGTGCGGTGGAGTTCTGCGACTCCCAGTGGAAACGGGTCCGGCTCAGCGCGTAGTCCTTGTAGCGGACCGTCGGTGAGAAGTCCCGCTCACTCTTGTTCAAAGTGATCAGCAGCGCGTCCGTCCGGTTCTTCTCATCCCACAGCACGCCCTGGGCGAAGTATCCAGGCAACTGCCCGCCGAGGCGCGCCACACCCATCGCCGCCAGGATCTCCGAGCGGTTGTAGGCGTGATGGACGGACAGCGGAATGTGTGAGTGCGGGCCGGTGAGCGGCTGCACCGTGCGCATCCGGTCGCTGCGCTCCAGGTGAGTGAGGAGTTGACGGAGCTCAGAGCGCACCGTGCGCTGGTTGTGGAGCGAGGCCAGCCCATCGGCGTAGGAAGAAAAGCCACCAGCCTTGTCCCACAGGTTGAAGAACAGCATCCGTGCGAGGGTCTGGTCGAACTCCGTCAGATCGTCGTAGGCCGGAGCCTTGTCGGCAGTGAACTTGCGGTATGCGTCCACGCGTTCGGCGTCGTCGATGTGGCTGAAGGAGTGCATGCGCTTCAGCAGGTCCGCCTCTCCCGGCACTGGCATGGCCGGTGCCGGAATCAGCTTCGCGCGACGCAGGAGCGACGTCCACGAACCATTGCCTCGGTACACATCCGCCACATCCCGGCCTGTCGCGTCCAAGTACTCAGCGAGTTCGAGGCTGCCCACCTTCTTCACCTCCAGTGCAAGAGACTGCGCTGACACCCGCGGACCAGACGCAGCCGTGGGCTTGGAGGCGGACGAAGACTCGACAGCAGCGGTGTCGGCGAGTGAGAAGGCGGCGGTAGACGTGGACGTGGCTGAAGTGGCAGCGAAGTTAGGGTTTGTCATTACAGATCCCTTCGATGGTGGGGCAGAAGTCCGCCGGGCACATGGGGGCTTGTCGCCACACCTGCTCTCGACGGTGACCGCACAATGGCCGCTCCCCTGCCAACGCCCGCAATCACGCCAACTCGCGGATGCCCGCCGGCACACCCAGCAAGCTGAGCGCCAAGCAAGAGACAGACCGCAGCAGAGCGACAGAGGCTCGGGACGGCCCGGCGGGCGCGTGGACGAACCGCCCCGGCGGCGTCACCAACTGGTTCGCGGGGACCATCAGCGCCTGACGCAGGTGGAGCGGCACCTCACCTCGCCCCGCGTAGGCACCGGCAGCGAACAGGCCGCGGCCCGCGACGACGCCGCTGGCGGACAACGGCCACGTCACGGCCGACCGTGCCGGCACCGGCCGTCTGGCCAGCCCGCCGCCCCAGCGCAACTCCCGCTGCCAACAGGCGTCAGGCGTCGCTCCACACCCGGCCCCCTCCCCTGGACGCCGGGCGGACCAGTCGCAGAAGGGCGCATGAGGCTGCCGTGCGCGACCGGCGAGGTCGAGCACGCCCCGCGTCTGGGCCGGGCGCCCCGGACGCGGGTTTCGCCGACGCTACGGCCCGGCAGACCGGCCGGAGAATGGCACACGACGACGCCGTGCGCGCCCGGCGATTCGTGAGCCGGGACAGGGCCCGGCCAGCGGGCCTGGAGGCCGAAACTCCCGGCCGCGTCGTCGTTGAGCGGGCGGAGCCTGCCCGCCTGCCGCTGGAGTTGTCCGTGCCGGTCCTCACCGCCCCGTCCGCGAACGCGTAACCCGGGCTCGCGGCCACCAGGGACCGCGGGCCTGCCGTGCTCGACGCTCGCCGCGGGAAAAGGCGGGCAGCACGGCGGGGCAGCCGCCGACGGGTCCGCGCCGACCCGCACGTCCGGTCGGAGCCGAAGCTGGTGTCCACCGCCGACACGTCGGCACCTGCGCCCGTCGGCGGCCTGCACCACCGGATGGCCAGGGCGTGGAACAGCTGAGTGTGACGAGCTGTCAGGTCCGCAGGCAGACTGTCGCTCATGGCAGAAGCCGGGCTCGACGCCGCCGCCCGCTCCCTGCGTGCCTGGCTCAATCGACAGCAGTTCACTGACCTGCCTACCTCCGAGGTGACCGCATTCTTCACCGGCTCGGTGGCCGACTGGGCGACCGACCAGGGATATGAAGTCCAGCGGGAGGTAAAGCTGCCCATCGCCACTCGGCAGAACCGGACCGGGCGCCTCGACCTGCAACTGCGGCACCGTTCGGGTAGGGACGGCTGATCAGCATCGAGGTGGATCGGGGTACGAAAGAGTGGTCCCTCGAGAAACTCGTCCAGGCCGCCGAGCTTGGCCACCTGGCACTGTGGCTTCGGTGGAGCCGCGCCCCCGTCACTCTGCAGATCCCGCCCACGGTCCGGCTCATCAGGGCTCAGGTACTCAGGCGCACCACGCTCACGCGGGCGAGGGTCCACTCGCTCCGGCCGGACAACTGCGGTTAGCAGGCTGGTTCGCACCCGGCAGCGCCACAGGTGTTGAGGCGGACCGGCCGCTGGCTTCTACCGGCCACGCCGAGTGACGACTCAGCCTCTCCCGGCAGTATGTGAAGTCGCTCGAAAATGAGCCTTGGTCAGGCCGGTTGGGATGGAGGAACTCGATGGCAGCGGCGTCGGCGTATGTGCGAGCCTTCCCCTTCAAGATGCCGACGGAGAAGACCATAATGACCAGCGACGACGCCCTCGATCAGTTCAGACACATCGCGCGTGAGAGGGCGTTTGGCAGGCATGTCGGGTCGGACAGGCTCGTTCAGGCAGGTCTGGACGCGCTGATGGCTGGTGTCGAGAGCCCATCCCTGGCCATGCTGGCTGGACTTCTCCGGAGCGAAGAGCCCGAAGCGGCAGAGCTCTTCGACCAAGTACTCGAGGAGCTGGGACTGCTCTTCCACCCACCTGCGGACCCCCGGGCCGCAAAGTGGGCTATGGCCTACTGGATCGCCGGTCAGATCGCCGACGGATCCCTGGATCCCGCCGCCGGCACTCACCTCATCTGGGCCGACATCGCCTATGACCTCGGCTACCCCAAAGAGCTAGAACCCCTTGTGCACTGCGCGCACAACCTAGACGGCCGGGAGGAGAGCTGGGGTGTCTCCGTCGAGGAACTCAACGGGGAAGCGGTTGAGGCAGCGAAGCAGTTCCTCAGCAATAGGTCCGCAGCCGAGGCGGGGGACTAACCCGGGGTTCTCGCCATCGGGCTCGGTCAACCGCGAGCTGATCCGCTCACTCAACGTGGCGGCGCCACAGCACCTGGGCCAGAACCGAAACTTGTGAACAGAGCCACCTCGGCCGCGGCAGTGACCATGCCGTGGCCGACCTACGAGGCCGCGGCCAGGTTGGACAACTCCCGGCGCACGCCTCCCCGTTGCGGGGCAGGGGTCTGCCGGCCACCCGCGCGGGGATGCTCCCGATCGGGTGGCCGGTCAGGCGCCGGCCGGGCAAGCGGAGGGGCGCTACCGAACCCTGACCGCCCCGGGCGCCCGGTCGGGCTCAGCAGCAGGCCCGCTGAACTGACCGCGGGGCACCTGGCGCCCCCCTTGAGACCATCAACCCCACCGACGGAGTCCCCACAGACTCCGACGACAGCGACCACCCCGACTTCACTCCCGAAAGGCACGAAATGCGCTACCGCTACAGGGCCGGCGACACCGTCCGCATCCTGCACCCCGCGCACCTTGGGGAAGTCCGCCCCATGTCATGCAAGTCAGACGGACTGCTATTCTTCTCCGGCGTCGACGGCGGCATCTGGCCCACGCAGGTCGAACTCGTCCGCGAACGCACCGGCAACCCGTGCGGCGCGACGTGCGAGCACTCCCCCCGGGAGGACTGCTGGCACTGCCGGGGCCGGTGCCAGCAGCCCTACGGCGGCTGCCCCCCGCGCGAGGGCGAGGCTCCCACCATCGTCTTGACCGGCCCCCGCTGATAGCGACGACGGCTGCCGAGACTCGAGCTCGCAGAGGCGCTCCGGGAGCGGCGCCGCGCGACCCCGCCGGCCGGAGCGGTTCACCCGCCCCCGGTGGACCGTTCCCACAGTCCACCACTCGCCCCACCGCACAGGAGGTTTCCATGAACGCCGACAGCATCCCCACCGACATCACGGCCCTGGCCTACACCGCCCCCGGCCCGAAGCTCTCGCAGAACCAGGCCGCGGAGCTCCTCGCGCACTACTGGCCCGCCATCGAGCAGCACATCCGCGCCCAGGTCTCCGCCGAGATCCTCGCGAGCCCCGGCCACGTCGTCGACGGCGACACCGCCTGGGACTCCGGACGCGACCGCGAGCACGCCGCCCGCACCGCCGCTGGCTCCTAGCCGCATCCCGGCGCCCGCCCCCCGTCTGTCCGTCACCGAAGGAGCGCACGATGAGCACCGCCCAGCCGCTCCAGCCCCCACGTGGCCCGACCTTGCCGGACAGCTCTCTGTACGGTGCAAGCCTGTCCGCTGGCCCGCTCCTGCGACAACAGCTGTGCCCCTGGCCTGAACCCCGCGACGGAACGACAAGCGCCCGCCGCCCGAACCGACGAGAAGCGAGAAGCCGATGACCACCAAGGGCCTCAGTGGCGTGAAGGTTCGCGACAGCCTGATCCTGGTCGCTGCAAACCGATTCCAAGGTGATCAACCCGTCACCGTGTCCCGAATCGGCACCAAGTTCCTGTATGTGTCATCCAACGGACGTGAGCGCCGGGAGCAGTTCGACCGCACGACGGGGATCGAGGTACGCCAACGTGGTATTCCGGCACGCCTGCTGACGCAGGAACAGTACGACGAGCAGGCCCGCCGCAGGGCCCTGTTCGCCAGCCTGTTCGCGCAGGGGATCGATGTCCGGGAGCACAAGCGGGCAGGAATGTCGACAGTCAAGCTCCAGGCGCTCCTTGCTGTCGTAGAAGGCGAAGAAGCCCCTGCCGCGCCCGAGACACCCGCCCCGCCTGCTGCCGCTCCGGCTCCGGCCGGCCTCGTCATCACGAGCTCCGCCTACCCGTGCCGCACCAAGCCCCACCGCGGCCGCCACGTCCACGCCTCCGCCTACCGGATGGGCACGACCGCGCTGAATACTGCATGCGGCAAGCAGCAGGACGAGGAGACCGTGGACCACCTCGACGAGGACGCCCCCATCACCTGCCCGCCCTGCCAGCGCAACATCCAGGAATGACGCACCACCCGATGCAGCCGGCCGACACGGACAAGGTGAGCAGCCGTCCGGTCGGGGGGTGCCGGCTGGAGCCAGCCGCCCCCGGACACGGCCGGTGATCGAGGCCGGGGCCTGTCTCCCGGCCGGGCGCTGAACCGGCAGCGCCCCCCGTTCGCCGGGCCTGCTCGGTCGGCCGCCGCAGGAACTGCCGGCCACGAGCGGGTGCGATCCCGCGATGCGCGGTGTGGCCGGCATCCTGCGGCGGCCGGCAGCCCGGCCTCCCGCCTCGGATCCCCAGCGCCCCCCTGCCCCGCCCCGTCGAGCGGCTCGGTGCGTACGTCAAGCGCGTGGCCGCGGCGGCCGGCGTCCAGCAGCACCGGGCGATGGAGCTCCTCGGCCTCGAGCCCGGCGCCTCGGCCACCGCGCGCCTGGACGAACTCGCCGGCGGCCTGCCCGATCGCACGGTCCGGGCCCTGACCGCGGCCACCGGTATGACCTCCACGCAGGCCCGCGCCCTGATCTCCCCGGTCACCGCCGCCGACAGGATCGAGGACTTCGAAAACCTGGCACGGCAGCTCCTGGACGACGAGCACATCCGGCCCGGGGGCACGGGCAAGACCACTACGGACGCGCGTCGAGGCTCCTGGCCGAATCGAGCGGGCAGCAAGTCCTCCCCATCGGCCTGCCCGGCAACGACCCGCACCCTGCCCCCTGCCGTCCGGTCATCGTCGACCTCGACTGGCCCACCGATATCGCCGGGCCGCCCGCGGACCCCGAGGTTTTCGACGCGATCACGAAGGCCCTTGGCCTCGTGCACGACCCCGGCGCGCCGCCTCACAAGTAGCGCGCCGGCCCCTCGGCCCGCCGCGGCCCGGGCCGCAGAGCCTGTCCGAGCCGTCGGCGGGCCGGGCGCAGCGGCCGGGCCGCCGACGGCGTACCCAGGGCGGCTGCCCGGCCTCGACGGCGGTTCAACCCGCGTGCGCCCGGCAGCCGGATGAGGAACCCAGCCACCGCGTTCGCCGCAGTGAGGCCGCGCCCTGCTCATTGCGGGGGACCACACCGGCCGGCCCAGATCCATCTCTGCCTGGGACCGAAGCAGCCGCGGCGGACGCGAGTTCGCCCGCACCTGCTCGTGGTCCTAGTGACCTGAGTCAGAGATTCGTCGGCAGTAGGCGGCGAGTTTGTCGAGGATCTCGTCGGCTGTCTTGGTCCAGATGAAGGGCCGGGGGTTGTCGTTCCAGTCGGTGAGCCAGGCTCGGATGTCGCGTTCGAGGGCTTGGACGGAGCGGTGGACGCCGCGTTTGAGCTTCTTCTGGGTCAGCTCGGCGAACCACCGCTCGACCAGGTTCAGCCAGGACGCGCTGGTCGGGGTGAAGTGCAGGTGGAACCGCGGGTGGGTCAGTAGCCACCGTTTGATGTCGGGCGCCTTGTGGGTCGCGTAGTTGTCCAGGATCAGATGGACCTGCAGATCAGCCGGGACTTCCTTGTCCAGCTTGGTGAGGAACTTCTTGAACTCCGTTGCTCGGTGGCGGCGGTGGAGGGAGCCGATGACCTTGCCGGTGGCGACCTCGAGAGCGGCGAAAAGGGTGGTGGTGCCGGCGCGGATGTAGTCGTGGCTGCGGCGTTCGGGAACGCCGGGCACCATCGGCAGGACCGGCTGGGACCGGTCCAGGGCCTGGATCTGCGACTTCTCGTCCACGCACAGCACCAGGGCCTTCTCCGGCGGATCGAGATACAGACCGACCACGTCGCGGACCTTGTCGATGAACAAGGGGTCGGTCGACAGTTTGAAGTTCTGCGAGCGGTGCGGCGCCAGGGCGAACGCCCGCCAGATTCGTGAGACCGTCGACTGCGACATCCCTGTCGCCGCGGCCATCGACCTGGTCGACCAGTGGGTCGCGTTCTTCGGTGTTTCCTCGAGCGTCTTGACGATGACCCGCTCGACGTCGGCATCGGTGATCTTCCGCGGGACGCCGGGCCGCGGGTCGTCACACAAGCCGTCCAGGCCGCGCTCGATGAAGCGCCGTCGCCAGGTGCGGACCGTGTCCGCAGCGATCCGCAGCCGGCGGGACACCTCCATGATCGAGTGGCCCTCGGCGCACTCCAGCACGATCCGCGACCGCTGGGCCAGAGCCTGAGCCGTCGTACGGCGACGTAACCAGCCCTCCAGCACCGCCCGCTGGGCATCGGTAACTGACAACGGCGGAATCTTCGGACCCGGACGACTCATGCCCAACTAACGAAGAACCTCCGACTCAGGTCACTAGCAGCCGGCACACCGCAGGTCCGGGCCGCGGTCGCGAGCCCGCGGCGCTCTGGGCCCAGCCGAACCAGCGGCCGGCTGCATCCCAGTGCCGGCCAGCCCGGCGGCCATTGGGCGGATCCGCCCGGACGGCTCGCGGGTGGCGACGACCTCGCTGAACACCGCATGCAAGACGCTGAGGCGACCAAGTCGCTGGCCCCCGGGCAGGATCTGGGCTGGCGCGGCGGGCCCGGCGGGAGACACGGCGTGAACCCACAAGTCAGGAACTGTGCTGACCGAGCTGACAAGTATCGCCAACGTGTGCGCCTGGTCTGGGCGCACACGTGCTGGGAAGCTCCTCAGGGCCGATGCGCGGGCAGCGCTCGTGGCTCAGGCCCATCGGAACCGGCCTGGACTACCCAGCGACTAGCGGCGACCTCGGCGCCTCTCCCGGAGACGCCGCAGCCTGTTGACTGCTAGCGGGGCGTGTGCCAAGGCACGAGGATCGTCCAGGAGGGCGTTGAGGAGTTGGTAGTAGCGCGTGGGGCTGATGCCGAGGTTCTCGCGGATTGCACGCTCCTTGGGGCCCGGGCCAGGCCAGGTCCGGGTTTCGTAGTCCAGGACTGCCAGATCCAGCGCACTCAGTGCTGGTGAAGTGGAGTTCTTGTCAGCTCCGGGAAATGGGGATGCGGGCACGGCGGTCATTGATCTCCTCGCGGGGTGGATGGCACCGGTGCTGGCCAGCGGACCGGCAATAGATCCAGACCCTTGTCGGGGGCGCACCTAGCTCCGCAACACCACCCCTACCCCGCACGGAGCTCAGCCCTGCCACGCCGGCGGGCGTGGCAGGGCTGAGCTGTGATTCGGGCATGCGCGTGCGTGTGGATTCCGCCCCGGTGCTAGGGACGGGACGCAGGGTGGGCATGCGGCCGTTCCCTGATGTGGGAGCTGACGGACGAAAGACGGTTCACCTGGTGATCCTGAGGTACTCAGGCGTTCTGTGGTGCGGAACTTGTCGTTGCTCAGCCCCTCGTGCCTGGTGAGGCTGTGGTTCGGATCTGCTGGGCAGCTGGTGTTCGCCCCAAGGTTGGCGTCTGCTACCTCATGCCCGGATTGTCAACTTTCGCTCTCCGCCTGGAGAAGGGCTTATGAAGAGAACTCTGATAACCACAGCCGCAGGTGCATTCGTGCTTTCTCTGGTCGGCCCTGTAGGTGTAGCTCATGCCTCAGCTCCCCCAGCCACCCGTGCTCGTGCTGAAGCATGTTCGACCTGGTACAGCGGAATCGACGGCCTGCATCTTCGTACCGGGCCGGGTACGCGCTACGCCTCAGTCGGACTGCTGTATTACGCCGATGCTGGAACGAAGGTGGGCGCCAGCAAGCACTGGGTCAAGCTCCGCTTGAAGTACCGGTCGGAAGGTGGTCTGCCGACAGGTACCACCGGATGGGTGTCCAAGAGGTATGTGACCGCCTGCCAGCCCGTCCCGATGGGGTAACGGAGCACCTCCACTTCTGCTCTAGGTCTTCGCGCCCCCCGAAGGTGCGGCAGCACTCCACGGCCCTGCGGATCCTGATCTCGCGGCACAACGCGTTGGATCGCCGGCCCGGGATGCCGCCGACCCAGCGCCTGCACCACGAGGAGTTGTACGGGCAGGTCTGGCTGGTGGTCGAGGACATGCTCGGACACCGCAGCGAGCAGTTAACCCGGGACGTCCATCTGGAGCCGGTGCGCCCGCAGAGAAGATCGCGGAGCTGGCGGAGCGCACCGGCCTGATCACGGACGCGGCGTGAGCGACCGGGGCTGCCGGGCGGCACCGCGCACGAGCGGCTTCCGACGGTGTAGGAAGCCCCTGGAGCTCTATGAAGACGCGGTCCTCCTCCGGCGGGAGGATCCGGCACGGCGGCAGAGGCTCCACGGCCGGCTGGGCACCACGGATCCGCCCGCGGTGCAGCTGGGAACGCCTAGCCCGGTCCGGGGCACACTTCTTCCCGTTCTGGCACGGCATTGCGGACAACTACACTGCGGGCGCGTTCGCGGACAGTCGCCGACACTGCATCAGCGGCATGCCGACCAGGGAGTTGTCGCGGCCGGAGACCTCCCGGACGGCGACTTCGACCGCCTTCACCGCGGCGAAGCACGCGGTCTCGTAGTCGCCCAGGTCGAAGTTGGCGCCACCATGTCTTCCAGGGCCGGGCGGAGCGGGGGGGGCTTCCGACTGGCTGGGCACCCGGGACAGCAGCGCATGTGCCTCCAGCCATGGCCCAGGCATCGGAGAGGCGATGAGTACCTCTCAGGCTTCGGCGCCCCCTGGAGCTCCCCGCCGTCCTCGAACTCCTCGCCGTCATCGAGAGCGGTCAGATCACCGCGGCCGAGGCCCAGGCAGCGTTCGCCCGATTCCTCGACCCGCTTGAGGGTTACGATCGGGAAATGGATGAACGGGCCGCTCCCCACGAGTACAGCTGAGGAGCATCTGCCACGGCCGTGCGAATGGCGGGGTTAGTCAGCGGCGGACCGGCCTGCCGTTCTTGACCTGAGTACGGCCGTGCATCTTGTCCAGGAGGTCACCGAGAACAGAAAGGGATTCGGAGTTGGCGTGGCCGAACTGGTCCGTAATGGTGAGGGCCTGGAGGGCAGGGCCAATCTGCTGAGTCAGGGAGAGAGCGTCAGGAAGCTCGGCGGCGTACATGAACTGTGAGTACTCGGGGCCTTCCAAGTCGATCAGGTACCGCGGCTCCGGGTGGGGATGCGATCGGAAGTAGACGGTCATGGTGAGCGGGTTGTTGTAGAGCTTGCCGGTGCTGAACCACGACGCGAAGCCGGCGGCCTTGATGGAGTCCTCGATGCTGTTGTCTCTCTCCATGGAGACCGGGTCGTGGTTGAGGCGCGACCAGGTGCCGCCGGAGTACAACCAAGGGCCTGGGCTCTGCTGCTCGTTGTCGGGCATTTGTACTCCTCCGGGGTGGTGGGTGTAGTGGCGGCAGCGCGCTGTCGTGTTGTCTCAGTTCTTGTCTCGGCTGGTACGGCGCTTCGCCCAGGGCTGCTGAGCTATGTTGCGGGCCTTCATCTGGGCAACGACCCTGTCATGCAACTGGCGCAGCTGCTCCCGGTCGGTCGGCAGTGGCAGGCTCGCCACGGTGGCGCCTTTGCGGCGCGTTAGGGTGGCGTCGAGCTGTCCCTCGCTCGTCTCCCACACCCTTACGCTCATTGAGGCCCGGTTGGTGTGCACGGGGCCGTCAGCCGCCTCACGTTCGGCGATCATGCGGGTGAGGTTGCCGTAGAGGCGCTGCAGCGGTCCCGCGTCGAAGGGCAGCGGCACGTGCAGGACGGATGCTTCCGGGTGGGTCTGGGTGAAATCCACGCGTAGGCCCCCGTGGTGGTCTTTCCACACCCATAGCGGGATCGTGATCGCTGCCTTCTTTGACGATCCCGTGTGCCTGTCCGGGGTCACAGCAGGCGGTACTGAGGCGCGAGGTTGTCCGAGACCCGCACGGCTCTTCCACTGGTCGATCTGCCGCCTCTGGGAGGCGGTGATGTGCTTGCCGGCCTCGGCGGCTGCTTCGACGAGCGCCTGCGTCTGACTTTACAGAGTCGCCTTCGATACGTGCCGAGCAGGCTGGCGGCGCAGATCGCTCAGCATTCGGCTCACCTGGTGCGAAGCCGCGAGCGCCGCCGTCGCGGCCATCCTTTCCGCGGCCACTTCGGCTTCCCGCTTCGCATTCAAGCTCTGTTGGGCTCGGGCATGTGTCGACAGAAAGACGGCAGCGTCGTCGACGATCCGGTCCTCGACTTCGGTGCGGTCGTGCGCAGCGGTCGCATTGACGTGGACCAAGAGCTCGCGCACCTGCGCGGTCTCCTGTGCACTCACCGCCTTGTCCAAGCGGGCAAACCGATCACGGCGAACCTCGGTCTGCTTCTCCAGCCACACCCGTGTGTCTCGCACAGCGGCGTGCATCTGGTCTTGGGCTTCCGGGCTGGCCCCGGCCAACTCGCTGATCTCACGGCACACACGCGTCACCACGACCACAGAGTCGACCCGTCGGGCATCAGCCAGCCTGCGCAGCAGCACCTTCGCCCGGGCATCCGGCTCCGGTGCCTTCCTGGCCCTGCTCGCTGACCGGTGCGACGGAGGGGACGTACGGCGGGATCGGACGATCCGCTCCACGGCCGGCGTCGACAGTCCCCGCTCGCCGATCTCGCACTCGTCCAGGGCGAACCACTCGGTGGGACGCGCGAAGGCCTCCGTGCCAATCCGGATCCGCCGGGCGGTGCCCTTGCTTTCCAGGCGGATGCGGTGCACGTACCAGCGGCGAATCATCGTGTCCCGGTCGACCGGCACGGACACCCCGAGTACGGGTTCGGTGCCGTCGTCGTCCCATGTCGGCTCCACCGCCTGGTCCAAGTGCACGCGCAGCTGACGGCCCTGGGAAGCGATGTCCACCACCGAGCCGATCGGTGCCCCGTCCGGCTGGCCGAAGCCGATCTCAGCCTGCTCGTCTCGTGCCCGGAGCCAGGCGGCAGCTGCGGACTTCACGTACAGGTGGTCGGCGCTGGAGACGCCACGGGAGCGGCGGCCGCAGATGTGGGGATGACCATCCGGTCCGGGGTGGTGCGCGAAGTGGCAGACTCGGTGTATTGACTGAACTAACTAGGCCAAGTTCGCAGGTCAGTTGGGGTCTTTGGTAGCTTCCCCGCGTGCTTGAACCAGGTGCTTCTGAACGGGACTTAGCGTCCCTTGTGATACCCGAGGTCGGTCGGCTCTTCGAGACCGGTGACCCTTGGGAGCCGTATCGGTTGGTGGATGCGGATGGCGAACGCGTACAGCCGGTCGCTCTGTACTTCGCGGATCTTCAGGCTCGGGGGAACCCAGCGACCACGATTCGTTCGTACGGCTTGGACCTGTTGCGCTGGTGGCGGTTTCTGTGGGTCCTGGGGGTGGATTGGGACCGCGTGACCAGGGCCGAGGCCCGAGACTTCGCCCGCTGGATGCAGCTGGCCGACAAGCCCGTACGAGTGCACTGGCGGCTGAAGCGGCGCGGGGTCACTGAGCCCAACACACCGGCATCGACTCGTCCGGTACCCGGTACTCCGAATCCGATCACAGGTAAGCCGACGCCCGGGAAGAAGTTCGCGCCGACCACACGCGCCCACGCGGAAACCGTGCTGCGAGGCTTCTACGACTTCCACCTGGATGAGGGAACGGGTCCCATCATCAACCCCTTCCCTCTCGACAGGTCGCGGCGGCAGGGCCGCGCCCACGCCCACCACAACCCTCTAGAGCCCTTCCGGGGCGAGCGGACAGGCCGCTATCGACCGAGGGTTCCCGATCGCATCCCCCGGCGAGTGCCAGACGAGATGTTCGACCAGCTTTTTGCCGCGCTGAAGTATGACCGTGACCACGCTCTGCCGGCGTGCTGGGTCTCCACCGGCGCCCGGGCCGACGAGTTGCTGACGACACGGCAGCGCGACCCGCTGCCGGGCGAGCAGGTGATCGGAGTCACCCGCAAGGGGACCCGCGACTACCAGCAGCTTCCGGCGTCGGTCGATGCCTTCGTCTGGCTCCGGCTCTACCAGGAAGAGGCCCGGCGGCAGGGAATGCCCCGCGGCCGGCGAGAGGCCCTGTGGTGGACGCTGAGGCGTCCCTGGCGGCCCCTGGAGTATCACGCCGCGCGGGCCATGTTTGTCCGCGCCAACAAGCTCCTGGGCTCCAACTGGACACTCCACGATCTTCGACACACGGCGGCTTTCCGCATGGCCCAAGACCCGTTGATGCCCCTGGTGAACGTGCAATGGGTCCTTGGTCACCAGAGCCTCAGCACCACACAGCGCTACCTGACCCCGAGCCGCGAGGAGGTCGTGCGAAGCGTGCTCGCGCACTTCGAACGACGCCAGCAGAAGCCGGCGCCGCCACCGCCCGCACCCGGCTACAACCCCGAGTCTCTAAGCGTCCTGTTCGGGAACCGCCCATGACGACCACCGCCCCGCTGACCACGCGCACGGATCCGCTGGCTATCACGGACATGGCAGGAGAAGCCCAGGCGGCCCTGCTGGAGCGGTTCCCGCCGCGGGAGCCCGCGGCGTCCTGGCCAGCGACGACCCAGTCCTGCGACGAAATTCTCAGCCGTATTTCCGTTCCTCCACGAGGTCGCGATGGCTACCACAAATGGGGCGCCCGACGGCGAGGAACGGCCGCCATCCTGACGTGGCTGGAGAACTTCCCGGGCTCGACATGGCAGGAACGCTGGCAGGCCAGTCCGGCTCAAGATCTTGATCCGGATGAGTGGAAGTCCACGGGCAAAAGCTGGACCGACCGGCACGGCCGACCAGTGCCATCCGCTGAACGAGCAGACTTGGCTTCCGGCATGCTCCTCTTGCTTGCCCGCGACGTCATCCGTCCTGAGCTGCCGTGGCTGGCCAGGATGCGACCGTCAGTGCACCTGCGGAAGGCCGTCATCGAGAACCGCGACCCGGATGGCTTCGCAAAGCTCGCCGCACTCCTGGGCGAAGAGGTCTGGGCGTCGACCACTTCCGCGACCGCGCAGAACCAGATCATTCGCATCATGATCGCCAAGGGCGGGCGTCTTGCAGACCTTACGGTCGGGGACTGCCTTGAGCTCCGGCTGATCGAACACAAAGTTCGCCACAAAGGCGCTGTTCACACCCATTTCTACAGCTGGCTCCGGCAGTTGGGTATCTTTCCCGGGGACGCCCCGGTGAGCTTGAGGCTGCGGAATCTCCGGCCCGGACAGCTGACCCCCGAGCAGCTGGTTGACCGTTTCCGTCTGCGTTGCCAGCCCGTCCGCGACCTGATTGTCGACTACCTGAAGGAACGGCAGCCAAGCGTCGACTACAGCACCTTGCAGAACCTCTCTCGAGCTCTTGCCCACAACTTTTGGGCCGACCTCGAACGTCACCACCCGGGCATCGACTCCATCGCCCTGCCTCCCGACGTCGCCGCCGGCTGGAAGGAGCGCTTCCGCACCATCACCAGCCACAAAAGGCAGCCAGACGGCACCGTCATTGAGACCACCAAGCCGAGGATCTCCTACATCTCGACCTTGATGTTGATCCGCGCGTTCTACCTCGACATCGCGCAGTGGGCAGCCGAAGATCCGGCTCGCTGGGGCCTCTGGGCGGTTCGCTGCCCCATCAGCTCGGAGGAGACCCGAACCGTCAAGCACGAGAAGCAGCAGCAGTCACGATCCCGCAGACGGACCCGCGAGAGGCTCCCGGTCCTGCCGACCTTGGTCGACTTCGTGGCCACACGTCTCCGCGAGGCCCGGATGCGGCTGGACGCCCTGCAACAGGCCAAGCCTGGCGCCGAGTTCACCGTCCTCGACGAGACGTTCATCAAGCCGAAGACGTCAGCAGCACGGGTCGCGCAGTTGACCCGGGTGGCCTGGGACTCTCAGGGGCGCCGGCGCAACCTCACGCAAGACGAGCACCGAGCCTTCTGGGCCTGGGCAGCGGTGGAATTCCTCCGACACACCGGCGTCCGCATCGAGGAGATGCTCGAGACCAGCCACCACAGCATCACCCAATACAAACTCCCCAGCACCGGCGAGGTCGTCCCGCTGCTGCAGATTGCACCGTCGAAGACCGATGAGGAACGGGCCTTGCTCGTCACCCCCGAGCTCGCCGATGTCCTGAGCGCGATCGTTTGGCGGGTCCGCGATCGAACCGGGGCCTTGCCCCTGGTCTCGTCGTTCGACGATCGTGAGCGGATCTGGAACCCACCCCTGCCGCTGCTGTTCCAGTGGGAATCGGCTGGCAGGCGCTGGCCGGTCTCGCCGGCGAACATCCGCAAGGCCCTGAACGAGGCCCTGGCCGCCATCGGTCTGATCGACGAGAACGGCAAACCCCTCCGCTTCCAGCCGCACGACTTCCGCCGGATCTTCGTCACCGACGCCATCGCGAACGGCATGCCGCCGCACATCGCGCAGATCATCTGCGGTCATAAGGACATCAACACCACGATGGGCTACAACTCGGTCTATCCCAACGACGCGTTCGAAGCCCACCGGGCATTCATCGCTCGCCGACGGGCCATGCGACCTGCAGAGGAATACCGGACACCCACCTCAGAGGAATGGGACCAGTTCCTAGGGCACTTCGAGAAGCGGAAGCTCTCGGTTGGCATCTGCGGACGCGCGTTTGCCACCCAGTGCATCCACGAACACGCCTGCATTCGTTGCTCACTCCTCAGGCCCGAGCCTGCACAGCGGCACCGTTTGATCGAGATCCGCGACAATCTCGTCGCCCGCATCATCGAAGCCGAGCAGGAGGGATGGCTCGGCGAGATCGAAGGATTGCAGATCAGCCTCACCGGCGCAGAGGGCAAGATCGCACAGCTGGATGCGCAGGAAGCCAGGCGAAACATGACCGTCGACCTGGGCATTCCAGCCTTCCCAGACAGCGATCAATGATCCGTTCTGCGGCCATGACGGCCAGCCAACGGACTCTTCGAAATTAGTTCAGAGAAGGACCGTGTAGAGCTTCGTGGTCAGCTGGGCGCCACATCCGCCGAGCAGTAGACCGCACCAGAAGGTGTCGTGCTGGTGCTGGCGGCGGAAGGCGTCCAGCTCGATCGCCTCCAGCGGCAGCATCAACGGCTCCTCCGATTCCGCACCGCCGAGGACCGCCGTCTGGATCTGCCGCCTGTCACCCTGCATGAAGCCCCGCCCTTCCTCGCAACTCATCGTCCCAGTCCAGGGTTTCGCTCCACAACCGATCGGTGGGATCACGCCGTCGTACCCGGCAAGGGTAGCTGCGTGACGACGGCGTGTGCCCGGACAGACCGGCTGCCGGCTCGGCACGCCCTCGCCGTAGCGCAACGGCCTGCCTCAGCAACGGAGGAGGATCCACCCTGCCCTCCGCTCACCGCACAGGCGGGATCGAAGCCGGTTGTTGGCCGTCGAGCGCTTCGGTTCGGCCCCTCCCGGGAAAGTCGGGGCGGGGGCGGTCGGTGGCCCGTACCGTCGACCGGTTCTGCAGATGGGGTCGCGCGGGAGATGCCCCGTGGTCGCCGAGGAGGGGGACGGGCGGTCGAGCTTCACGAGGGGGTAGCCCAGGAAGTCACGGGGGTGCGGGCCGAGATCATCACCGCTCTCCAGCGGTCTCAACAGCGTGGACGAGGACGACCGCAATACGCGGCCGCCCAGGCGTGCGGGAGGGCTCAGGGAGCAATCCGAGGGGGTCCGCCTCCGGGGTTGTGGCCTGGGGAGGGGGGATGCTGGTGATGCTGGGGGGCGCGACGATCGATCGGTTCTCTCGGTAGTGGGCTGCCCGTGCGGCTGATGTCCCTGACCTGGGTCACCAGTCGGCCGAGGGGCTCGACGATTTGAGCAACGTGCTCGGGATCTAGCGACAATGTAGGGGCGTACTCCAGGGCAGGGCCCAGCACGGCAAGGGCTTCGTTCAGGCGGACCAAGGTTCGCGTTGCGGGCGCCGCGGCCTCCACCATTCTGGCTCGGTCCGGTTCAGCAGAGGCTGCAGGAGTGTCTTGCTCGGCCCATTTCTGTACGGCACGGGCGCGGGCTGCCGCTGTTGCTGCTGCCGAGAGGCCTCCTTCCTCGATGAATGCGACCAGGCGCGTTTCGTCGGCTGCCGTATGTGGCTGGTCGCGGGCTGGGATGAGGGCGGCCACAGGCTCGAGGAGGTCCTGTGCCAGCATCACACTGTCGTAGACCTGCGCCGCGCATTGTGCTGCGGTGTCCATCCAGCTGTAGTCATCAAGGTCGGCTATCCGCGCGGTGAGCAGTTCTAGGACGTCCTGTGCCCATGCTGCTGCCTCGGGGAGCTCCGGGCCGCAAGCGGCGAGCGTGTTCCAGTCGTCGATGAGGACAGTGTCCGGGGCGCGGTCATACAGGTGGAGTAGGTCGGCTCTGTTGTATGCGGCGCTGACGGTGCGGGCTTGGGCCCGGATCTCGTCCGCGGCCCGCAGGGAGATGTTGGTGCGCCGGCAGACTTCGGTCAGTGTGCCCTGGTCGGGCAGTACCTGGGTGTCGGCGCTTATCAGGATGCCCCAGGCGCGGCCGGCTTGCTGGGCGCTGTCGACAGAGGGAGGGGCGTCGTCAGGGGGCAGGTGGCGGATCAGCCACTCGGCCTGTGCGTTGATGAGGGCCTGGCACCGGTTGGTGGGTTGCTCGGGCAGCAGGCTGTCGAACTGGACTTCGAAGCGGGCCCATTCGAGGAGCTGTCCGGGTGCGACGAGGGTGCCTTGGCGCTCGATGCGCTGGCGTGTTCGAGTTCGGTCGCCGGTGAGCCAGTCGATCGCGGTCTGCACGGTGTTCTCGGGCTGATCGGCATTGCCGTTGGAGGGCTGGGGTGTGCTCACGTCAGCAGCCATTGAGGGCTCCCTCGGCCGTGGCTGGGAGGCTCACGCGAAGTTCGCCTGCTGCGACTGCGAGGCGTACCGGCTAGGCTCCGGAACGGACTGCTGGTGGTAGCGGAGCGCCTCTCGGGTGGCCTGCTGGAACTGCTGGCGGCTGTAGTCGATGAGCTGGCGTGGGTCGGTGGCTGTGCGAGCGGCCGCCTGCACGGCCGTGCTGGCGTCGCGAGCGGTGCGCCGCACCGTCATCGTCACAAGGTGCCCCGCAGCCTTGTCTACCGGGGGGACGCGACGAGACAGCGCTTCAAAGGCGATGTTGCTGAGCTCTTGGTGGTCCAGGGGCGGGGCACCGTCGTAGTGGGCCATTTGCTGGGCCTGGTGGGCCAGGATCCAGGGGTCCCTGGCAGTGTGCGGCGGGAGCGACTTGATGGCCTTGAAGAGGTAGGTGTGCTCAGGTTGCGTGAAGTCCTGTTCGGCCAGGGCCCGGGGCGGTCCATACCTGTGCAGCTGGTTCGAGTCTTGCATCAGCGAGATCAGAACGCCTCGCTCGATGGGTCGGGATGTGTAGCTGGGACCTTCTGGCTGCTCTGGGGCAGGCATGGAGGTCTGGTCGGGGGTGGCGTAGCCGGCGAGCGTCCGCGGTGCCTGGTCCAGACGCTCTTGGAGTTGGTTCAGGGCGTGCTCGTTGGTGCTGAGTTCGAGGCTGGCCTGGTACAGGGAGGCATCTGCGAGGCCGTGGTCACGGACGCGTCCAGCCAGGTCCTCGACGATAGCTGGGATGCTCGGTTCGAGGATGAAGCTGACGGCGTAGACAGCGACATTTTCCGGGTACGGGCTGAAGTCGCGACGGCTTGCGTCAGCCAAGTATGTGGCGATGGCCCGGTAGACGTTGTTATCGAGTCGGGCTTTCGCGCCTTCGTCGCCGGTGGATCGGTGGTAGTCGCTGTAGAAAAGGCGTGTTGAAATGTGGTTGATCATGGCTGCGGTGCGCTGCTTGGAGGTGAGTCTGGGGTCGGTGGCGGCGGGCAGTGCGATGGCAGGGTCTGGACCGGTCACCAGAGCGTCCCAGATCTCGGCCGTAGCCGGGTCGCCGAAATCCTGTGGTTGCAGCCAGTAGGGCGACGCGTCGGGAGAGGACGGTTTGTAGTGGAACTGCTGAGCCCGGTCGGCGTCGTGGAGGACAGCGCCGATGACGGCGAGTTCTCGGGTCCGGGCGTCGTTGTCGTAGCCGCGGCCGCGGGCCAGCTCGAAGGGTACGTCGGTGCTGGAGGAGGGGTAGCGGGCCGCGCGCGCGATGACGTAGGCGTCGTGTCGTAGGTGCTCGTTGCTGGCTGGCCAAGCCGGCTGAGCCAGTTCTCTGAAGGCGCTGTGGATGTCGGCCCAGTAGGCCGAGTCGTTGAGTGCAGCTTGCGCGCTGAGGTCACCCGCGGCGGCCCGCTCCTGGTAGGGCCTTGCCATCCGGGCTATGAGTGCGTCGGCGGCGAGCTGGGCGGGGTCGGCATTGGGGTAGGCCCGTCGCCTCTGTTCGATGTCGGTGAGGCCACCCGACAGCAGCGCGTAGTACGCGTCACCAAGCCAGGGGGTTTTAAAGTGATCAACCTGGAGCCAGTACTGGGGATCGGGGCGGTTCCAGTCGACGAGTTGCTTCACCGCTGCGCCATCACGCAAAAGGCTGCTGAGCACATTGAGTTCATGTTGCGGCGCGCCGTACCGCGTATTGATCATGCTGTCCCCGCTCCGGGACGAGCCGGCATCGCCCCGTCAGAGCCGGGTGCCTGTTCGATGGGGTTGCCGACCGCGGCTGTTGCCGCTCGATATCGTTCAGCGTGTAGATCGAGCTTGGCGCTCGCGTCTTCCCCGAGTGCCATCCACCCCTCTTCGCTCGGCCTCCACCAGCGGTCCAGGTAGTGCACCGGGCTCGCGTCGAAACGCCCGAGGGTCAGTGCCTTGCCGTCCGAGATGAGCTGCTCCATGGCGGCATTGGGCATTGGGGCGTTCAGTACGCGGTCCTGGGCTGTGTCCTTGAGGAGTTCCATGCGTTCGGCCCAGGTGGCTGCGACGTTTCCGGACTCGGCCATGGTGGGCTCCGTTCGATGACGACCGTGTGTTCTTCAGGCAGGTTGCGATGCGGTCGTCAGGCCAACAAGGCGAGAGCAGGGCGTGGTCCGCAGGGTGAAGCTGATCGGCGCAGAGACTTCGGTTGGTGTTCCGCCTCGCGGGAATCAGCCGTGGTGCAGCGTGGCGAAGCCGCCGTCGGGATGGATGCACGAGGCGGTGCCGGCGTTCGGGGGAGGAACTGCGGCCTTGCGAGGAAGGGCGAAGTTCCTCCCTCACTGGCAACGGTGCGTCAGCGGAGCCGGACGCGTTCCGCGGGCACCGGGCGCTATGTGCGGGCTAGCCTTGCACCAGCCCACCCTGCTGCCCGACATTGCGGCGCGCAGTCACCTCGGTCGAGTTGACTTGCGGCTGGATGAGTGTGCTTAACTAGTTGCGAGACCAGCCATCTCCCAGGCTCTTCCGACGAGTTGAGCGCTCAAATCCTGCGCCTTCGCGGGTGCAGGTATGGCTGGTCTTTCTTTTTGTGGGTTCCCAGGTTCCGTGTCCTTTTCCCACCGCCGATGTCCACCGCGTGGCCAATAGGACACGGGCCTGGGAATCCGCAGGTGAAGCGGCATCTTCCAAGCAGGGGGGCGCACGGGCTGAGGAAAGGGACAAGCGAACAAGCCGAAGCCGCACGGACACCCTGTGGGACGGCTACAGAAGACGCTGGTCAGAGCGACGCCAGTGGACAGGCCGATGCGGGACCTACACTATTTTGCGGTTTCCCGATGCCATCAGCCCATGCGCCCGGACTACGTGCGTCGGCTATGCAGCTCTCTCCCTGAAGAGGCTGGTGGAACGACGCCAGGGCTGCTGAAACGACCACGGGCCGGTTGGTCGGTGTACTCGCTTGCGCCAGAGCGGCACTGCTGGCCGGCACGGCCGGCGCCCCCAGTCGTCAACGTACTGGCAAGCGTCAGCGGCGAGACCACCGCCACCAGCGCTCGGTGATCAGGAGCAGTCCGACGAATAGGGCGAGAACTGCGAGGGCTTTGGCCAGTTCGAGGCTGGGTCCGCGGTGGGCAATGAGTAGGAGGCCGCTGGCTAGGGCCATGACCACGATGGCCAGCGTGCATACGAGCTGGGCGAACACAGTAAGGGCACGCATGCCTGATCTCCTCTGCCGTCGGTGTCCTTGCACAACTAGGTCTTGTTGTGCTCGCGACAGGTGCGACCTTAGCACTGAAAGGGAGTTGTTAGGTTGTCAAGACATGGCATCCTTGGCCTTCTGTCATTCGTTTCCTTTCGGAGCAGGGTCAGGGCTGCTCCGAAAGGAAACGATCGGACGGCGCACGGCGTCGACGCCTGGTGGGCGGCAAGCGCTATTCCGATGTGGATCGGGCGCTGCCAGGGGCCGTCTACCAGGTGGATTTCAGCTGTCTGTCAGTTCCTCAGGTCTGCTACGAATCCTGCGATGGCTTCCGAGCTGTAGCCGTTGAAGCGTCCCTCCGCTACGTCGTCCCGCAGTTGGTAGGGACTGCGTTCACCTAGCGGACGCCGTGGTTGGCGTCCGATCCGTATAACAGCCGGACGGCCGGGAAGCCGGAGAGCGCGGTGAGTAGTCCCCGCACGGTGAGGCCGGCGACGATGGCTATACGGCGCGTATCCGCCGGGGCGGAGGTCTCCCACCGGGGCAACAAGATCGCTGGAGCCGTCCCCCATGCGAACAGTTGCACCTACGTCGACGAAGGTTCTTCCAGTCGGGCTCGGAAGTAGTCCTGGTCTTCCTCAGCCGCGTCGATGGATGGGAGCGTGTACGCGGACGGCAATGATGCGCGCAGCATGCTGGCTCACAGAGAGAGGAGGAACATGGTCATCAAGAGGACGAGCACGCCGATCTGCGCGGGCACAAGCCATGCCACTACGGGATGCTCTCGGCGCATGATGCGCCAAGCCGCCCACCCGCTCTGTCCATCGGCCCAGGCCCTGAATCCGAATCCGGAGATGCTGAGCGACGCGTACGAATAGTGCCGGCCCTCTTCTGTGCCCAGCGCGTGGTTCTCACTCTTCATTCAGTCCTCCACAGTTAACGGGATGATGATCCGCGCTCAGGCTGAACGACCCGGAGGTCGGCACGGCACGCGGGAGGCGCGGGAATCTGGTCAGGCAGCCACTTGACCGCTCATGAGGCACCGGCCCGAGCCAGAGCACCCCCGCTGGCAACAGAGCCGGCAGACCAATGTCCGTACACGGGGTGAGGCTCCTTCACCTGTCGGGGTTGTGGCTCCGGCCGCACCCCTCGGGGGTGGGGGTGACGACCGGAGCCCGGACCCGCCCCAGCTGGCGTTGATCGGCCCACGGGAGCCGCCGGCCGGGGCGGGAGATTCGTTGACGAGTTGAAGAGGGGCTTGGTCACCGCGGCCCTCTCCGCACGATGTGCAGATGCCGGCCGCCGCCGCCAGTCGCGGTGTCGCCGTAACAGGAACGGCAGGCGTACGAGACATGACCCGAAGCTGTGGGCGAGTAGTAGACGCTGACGACCTTCGCGTCCCTGGTCGGTGCGCCGCAGTACTGGCACACCTTGACGGCATCGGGCTGTGAGGCTTCGGCGAGAGGGCCGATGACGAACTCCAGTGCTGCCCGCAGCGTGGTCGAATTGGTGAGCTGTCCGTCCTTTGGCGGGCGCAGCCACTGGATGCCGCTGGCATGGCCCTCCGGGCCGGGGACAGTGACCCAGTCCCCAGTCGTGCATACGTCCACACCGGCGTCGAGGGCATCAGGCCAGTCCGCCGCACCGCCGGGCGGGATGATCCACGACATGTACTGGTAGACCGGATCCACGAAGGCGGGACCGGATTGATCACCGAGTACGTCGAGGACAAGAGCGCCCCATGAGGACGGGACGGTGATGGCGTTCCAGGTGTCGTCGACCTGAATCGTCTCAATCGGAAGGCTGGCCAGGTAGGCTAGTGGTGTGGTCTCGGCGCTCATGAGGCCTCGGCTTCGAGGTCGACCCATACCTGCTTGCCCCACCGGCGCATATCGACGCCCCACCGCTTCGAGATGGCCTCGACGATAGCGAGGCCGCGACCGGTCATTTCCGTCGGGCCGGGCTGCTGGCGCTTCGGGCGCTCGTGGGACTTGTCCACGACGGCGACACGGACGGCCTGAGGGCCGGTGCGCGTGATGGTGACGCGAATCGCGGATCTCGTGACGTGGTTGGCGGCGTTCGCGACGAGTTCTGTCACGATGAGTTCTGCCGCGTCCGTGAGTTCACCAAGATGCCAGACGTCGAGGGCGACCCTCACCAAGCGGCGGGCGGTGCCGGCCGACTCGGGGAGGTTCGGCAAGGTCTCGCTGTACGCCGGAACTCCAGTTGCGGAGGTCTTGGTCACGACGCTCATGGCATCTCGCTAGCTCGAAAGTGCGGCTTGCGGCTCTCGGAGGCGGGGCGGGCCTTACAGGTCCGCGCCACGGCCAAGGGGCTTGCTGATCTCTCACTCACCGGTGCCCTCCTGCTTGAGCTGCCGGTACACCCCGTACAGGGCCATCTGTGCTACCGCAGCAGGTACGCAGAGTTCACCGGGGCTGTCCATCGGGACGGACCAGTACGCTCCGCCCGCGTCTCGATCAACGCGCGGCACAGCGAGGGAGGATCCAGGCGCGAGACACTCGGTCTCGGGAACCGACCAGTTGCGCGCGGTGCTAGGGGGCACGAGTGCATAGTGCAGGCCAGCGGCCGCAGAGGTGATAACCGGTCCACCGAGCAGGGCGCGGGTGAGGTAGGCATCAACGGCTCCCCGCTCCTGAACACCGGCTGCAGCCTGCACGAGCACTGTGGGGATGCCAACTGCCGAGAAGATCCCCCCGCACCGTAGAACCGTGATGCCCGTCGCCGTCCAGTCGGCGCGTGCCTGCTGCCGGTCCTCGGCCGCGGACAAGAGCCAGTGCCCAACCGCAAGTGCACGCTCAGAGCGGGTTGTCGCGGCGTCCGCGCCGGGGGTGAGGTGTGTGCCGGTCATCGTGTGGCCTCCGCCCAGTCAGGCAGGAGACCAGCCAAAGTCTCAAGTAATCCCTCCGCGTTGGTGAGGCCCCTCGAGCGCTTCTGCGGTGGGAGCAGCCAGTACATGCCGGGGGGCGTGCGTCGCTTCGAGGGCGGGAGCCTGACCTCGGCTGCGAGGACGAGGACCTGACCGGGCGGCGGCACAGGCCATGTAGCGGTGCTGCCCGGCGCAACGAAGAGGTAGACGGACGGCGGGGCCGGATCGATGACGACGGCGCCGGGTGCGCGGAGCCTGTTGAGGACTTGCAGCCCGTAGTACCGGCTGATCTTGATCGCTTCCCAGCCCGGGCCCGAAAGCATGTACCGACCGGTATCGCCAGGGACGCAGGGAGTGCCTCCTCCGGACATGTGCGCCTCCTCTCACACTGGCTGTGGTCGAGACGGTACGGCGTGGTGGAGCCGTCGACCGGAACTCTCAGTTCAGGGGAACTCAGTTCCGGTCGTGTTACGTGAGGTGGAGGCGTTCGGCGAGGGCCGTCACCTGGCGCCGGTACGTGGGGCGCACACGATGGAGCAAGCCGGTCACCATCTCGGTGGCGAGGCTGCTGCGCGCCATGTCCTCGTAGCTCAGCTTCTCCAGGTCGAGGAGGTGCACAAGGACAGCCGCGTCATCACGACGTAGGTCGTAGCAGCGGGCGAGCTCCAGGGTGAACGTGAACTGCCGCTCGCGGCTCGGCAACAAGCTGATGTCGACCTCGTCGGCCAGGCGCAAGCCCTCGGTGCTGTCACCGGCCAGCATCTCGATACTCAGGGCGTGCAGATGCACATTCGTCGGCCCGAACACGGTCCACTGGATATTGGCCTCGCCGGCCGCCGCACCGAGGGGGACGGCCTGCTGCGTGATGCGCTCACGGGCGTCCCACCACTTCCTACGCTTGGCGTCCGCGACCACTCGCACAAGCTCCAAGGCGCCCTGCATCGCGGACTTCTCCGCGCTCGGCGGGAGGTCTTGTAGCTGCTCAACCGCGAACCCGGCGACGTCACGGGCTTCCTCCGCCCCTCCGCCCCGGGAGAGAAGACAGTGCCCCAGGTTCCATTCGGCAGCCGCTAGACGGATCGGATCGTCCGCATCCTCCGCGGCGCGCCGGGCGCGGTCAGCGACCATGAGGGATAGGTCAAGGCGGCCCGTGCGACGGCAGTAGGACCGCAGCAGTCCGTAGAGGTCCGCCGCAGTGCGCAGGACGTCGCGCCGGGCGGCCCCATCGCTGCCCACCCGGTAGCCACGGACCGCGTGCTCCACGTCGGTGACGAGCGCTGGCAAGATCGGCTCGATGTCCGTGTAGCGTTCTGGACTCGTCTGCCAAGTGCGCCAAGCCCCTTCAACACGTTCACGCAAAATGGCCGGAGGCATGACGTCGCTGCTACGGCTCGGGGCATACCCCATCAGTGCGCGTACGACGTCCGGTGCGGTCGTCAGGGGCGGCCCGCCCGGTTCCGGGCTGTCCTGCGTGAGCAGCGCCGAGATGGGGACGCCCAGCTCCGCGGCGATACGCGCCAACAGGGCCGAGGACGGCGTCCGCTTCCCTGTCTCGATCATGCGGAGGTACCGCTCCGTGATGCCGCACAGCCCCGCAATGGTGGCCTGTGTTCGGTTACCGTTCTTCCGTCGGAAGTGCCAAATGCGCGCGCCGACGAGCAATGCTGGTGAGTCAGTCATCCGCCCTCCCCTAGAGCGTCAGGGTAGGACGGTCTGGCAGCCTGCGGATACCGTCCGCCACGATTGAGGGACTGATGGTGACCTGGCGGGGCAGCTTTGGGGAAAGGGGTAGGTATGGCGCGGCTGGTTCTATGGGATATCGATCACACGCTCATCTCAACACGCGGTGTGGGGCGGGCCCTTTCGGCCGCGGCCTTCGAAGAGGTAACCGGCCAGCCGATGCGCGAACAGGTCCAGATCAATGGGATCACCGAGCCTGTGATCTTCAGAGAGACAGCGAAGCTGCACGGACTCACCACCGACCGCAAGGACTTTGAGCGGTTCGCCAAGGCCCTTGCCGAGCAGCACCTTCATCGCGCCGCGGAGCTCAGGGAGCACGGGCACGCCCTTCCCGGGGCCGCCGCCGCGCTTGATGCCCTCGCCGCTGCGGGAGTTCGGCAGACCGTCGTAACCGGCAACGTGAAGGGTGCGGCGAAGGTCAAGCTCGGCGTCTTCGGCCTCGACACCCATATCGATTGGGATTCCGGTGCCTACGGTGAGGACGCAGATCTGCGCTCCGGCCTCGTCGAGCTGGCGCTACGCCGGTCAGGTAGCGAACCAAGGAATGCCGCGCTGATCGGTGATACTCCCGCAGACGTCGAGGGCGGCCGTGCGACCGGAGTCCGAGTGGTCGCGGTTGCCACGGGCCGCAGCTCCGCGGAGGAACTACTCAGCGCTGGAGCCGACGTTGTCCTCCAAGACCTCACGGACATCGACCTGCTGGCCCGGCTAGTTCGGGCCGAAGGATCACTATGACGGGGCCCTTCTGCGGGGTGCGGCGTCGAGACGATCCTGACCGGCGGTGATGCCCTGCTACTCGCTTGGGGTGGCGCGATCCGCCGGATGTCAGGGATGTCCTCCATGCATCGTCCCGGAGTGGCAAGTCGATCGAACTGGCGATGAGGCGGTCAGTGTTCCAAGGAGGATTCGCCCGAGCTGCCTGAGCAGGAGGCGCTGGAGCAGTTGGCCGCGGCCTGCCGCGCTGGCGCACATGCGGGATGACCAACCCCGCTGGGACGCCGCGCGGGGCCAAGAATGCCGGTGTCGTTACTCTGCCCGGCATCGCCTTTGTGCCTCCCACGGCGAACCGGCCCCGCGTCTGGGACTGCGTCACACGGGTCGAGTTACGTGGTGCCCTGCTGGAGCCGTTGTTCGATCTGGAACCGCATGCTTTCAGTGCGTTCTGGGGCTACTACCTCCAGGAGCATGCTGAGGAGTTCGTTGGCCTGGGCGACCGCATCGTTAAGGGGAAGTTGCATCCACGCCTGGGCCGCGTTCTGGGCAGCGATCTGGGTTAGCCGTTTGCCAGGGCCGAGCCGGTCGAACCAGGCGAGGGCGAGCCAGGTCCAGGAGGCGGTGGCGAATGCGTAGTCGCCGCTCAGGTACGCCAGGTCGGCTCGGAACTGGGCTGCCTTGAGCGTCGCGGGGGCCGTGTCGCCTTGCTCCCCTGCGAGCTCCTGCAGGATGCCGTCAGCGGCGAATATGGCGGCGTCGAAGTCGTGTGCTCGACCGGCCGCTTGGGCAGCTACGAGGCGTTCGAAAAGGCTGCCGCTCTGTTTGGGTTCTGCCGGGAGCGGGGCGGGTGCGGCCTCGGAGCCGGGGGCCTGGGTGGTTCCGTCGGGCATCACCATCATGTCGAAGTGGGAGTCGCTGCGGTCATCTCGGATCGCGGCGTGTACGGGCATGCCGTTGCCGGCCGCGTCGATGTGAAGGGTTTGGATGACGACTTGTGAAGGGTCGACTCCGTCCGGGATGACTTGGCGTTCGTTGTCGATGTGGAGTTGCCCGTCGTGGCTGATGCGGACCTGGTAGCGGGGGTTAGTGGTCATGGGGTGTGGCCTGCGGCGGGGCGCGGCGGGCCGGCCTCCTTCGGGTGGGTCAGAGGGTGATTCCGTGGCTGCGGAGGTAGGCGCTGGGGTTGATGTCGGAGCCGTAGGCCGGCCCGGTGCGGGCTTCGAAGTGGAGGTGTGGGCCGGTGACGTTGCCGGTGGCCCCGGAGAGGCCTATTTGCTGGCGGGCCCTGACCTTCTGGCCCTTGCTCACCGTGATCTTGGAGAGGTGGCCGTACTGCGTGTACTTGCCGTCGCTCATGCGGATCACGATGTTGTTGCCGTATGCGCCGCCCGGGCCGGCTTCGACGACCGTTCCGGTGCCGACGGCCTGGACGCGGGTTCCGGTGGCCACGGGGAAGTCGATGCCGGTGTGGTTGCCGGAGGACCACATGCCGCCGCCGGCCTTGTAGGGGGTGGTCACCCGGGAGTTCTCCACGGGGAGCACCCAGGGGCCTTTGCCCTTGGAGTCGGTGGCCTGTGCGGCGTTCCCTACCGCGTGGCAGCCGGAGGTGGAGGTCAGGACGGCCCCCTTGCCCCAGCTCTTGACCACCAGCTCGCCCGCGGTCTTCTCCCATTTGGCGTATGCATCGGGAAATCCGGAGCGCTGCACGTTCTGAGCTGCCTGGGAGAGCGGTTTGGTCCGCCACTTCCCGACGTTCGCCAGGCGCTTGAAGAAGGAGGTGCTCGCGTAGATCGGGTCGGTGATCTGTGCTGCTGTGCCCCAGCCCTGCGAGGGGCGCTGTTGGAAGAGGCCCAGTGAGTCGCGGTCTCCGTACCTGATGTTCTTGAGTTGGGACTCCTGGATTGCGGTGGCCACGCCGATGACGGCCGCGCGGGGCGGCAGGCCGCGGCCACGGGCGACGTTCGTGATGATGCTGGCGTTGCGCTTCTGCTCAGTAGTCCAGTTGACGCTTTGCTGCTTGCCCTGAGGGTTCAGCGGGACGGTGGCCTCTCCCCCGGGCCCGGTGGCTGGTGTGGCTTCCTTCTTGTTGGCCACCTGCATGGCCGAGGTGCTGGGCGTGCAGGAGTCCTCCCAATCCGGTCCGTCTTTCGGCTTGCCGCTGCCTAGCACCAACGGAATGCAGAGCGCTCCAGCACACATCGCCGCGAGGCCGCCCGCGGCGTTGCGTATGGCTGTGCTCATATCTCGATCCCCAGTCGTCGATGCGCATCCCGCCCCAAGGGACGGAAGCCGCAATTTCCGTGCCATGGGGTGAGCCCGTTTGGCCGGGCGTCCCAAGGCTGCGAATGCGCCATTACATAGCCGGGCGTTGCGCGGCTAGCGTCTGCGCCGAGTGAATGCAGCAGGGAATCGACAACTCGCGCTGAATTCTAAGGCATTGAATCGCTGATGCGTCAACGCAGCAGCACGGGAGGGCGAGTAGCCGCCTCCCAATATTCGGCTGGCGAAAATTCGGCGCAGTGCGTGAATTCCTCGCTGTCGACGACCGCATGTCCAGGTCCGCCATCCGGACTGGGACTGGCTTTCGCAGCCTGGGAGGGGTTCGTGCACGCGACACAGCAAGTGGTGGAAATGGCTGCCGATGGGATCGGTGGCCTGGTCAACGGGATATCCCCGGACTGGAACGTATTCGGCAAGATCGGAACCAAGGCGAAGATCATCGTTGGCGTCGTCATGGCCGGCGCCATTCTTTTTCTGCTCGGAAGTGCCGTCGTAGGTGCCGTTCACATCCGGGTCGGAAATCAACAGCACAACTCGATGGAGACCAAGAAGGGGCAGACGATGGTCGCCAGCTCGCTTCTCGGTCTTTTCGCCGTCGCATCCATGGCAACTCTCTTCACCATCGTCTACGGGTTTGGAATCTAATGGCCGGGAATCAGAAGCAATCCGGTACACGGAGCCTGACGGCACAGGCGTCTGAGGCTCCCGGGACGGGGGCAGCCTCCCCGTGGCGTAGGGCGAAGATCGGAGCGACCGCTTTCGGTGTTGTCCTCGCTATCGGAATAGGGCTCGCCTCGTTCGGGGGTGGCGGCGGAAGCGAGGCCAGCGCCGGGGCGGATCAGACGCCCGCGGAATCCGCACCCACGTCACAGGCCGGCGGCAGCGGCCCGGGTGCCAAGGCGCGCTCTGTCAAGCACGGGGTGCCGGTGGGATATCCGCGCACCAAGGACGGCGCTGCGGCGGCCGCGGTCAACTACCAGGTGGCACGCTCCGCCCCCGGGTACTTCACCGACGAGGCGCTGCGGCACCAGGAGCTCAAGGCGATGATGACCTCGTCCGCGGTGACGGGTCAGCAGCAGCAGGACGACCAGACGGCCAAGGGGCTGATGGCGTCGCTCGGGGTGAACGCCAAGACGGCGTCTGATCTGGTGATGCGCGCCGCTTCGCTCGGCACCAACGTGGCCTCCTACTCGAAGGACACGGCGACGGTCCGGGTCTGGATGAGCGAGGTCGTCGGGGTCCCCACCGACAAGTCGCAGATGCCGGTTGCGGGTACCTGGTCGACCTACACGCTGATGTTGCAGTGGGAGGGGGGCGACTGGAAGGTCGCCACGATCGACCAGACGGACGGGCCCACGCCGATGGTCGCACCCGATTCGTCGCCGTCCTCTACCGGCGACATGCGCCTGGCCAACAAGGAATTCGGGGCTCCGCGCTATGCAGGGTGATTTCGCGCGGCGGCGGATAGCGCAGGGACTTGTAGCTGCAATGTTTGCGGCCTCCGTCGTGGTCGCCGGACCAGCAGCACCGAAGGCTCAAGCTGATGCGCCCAGCTGGATCAATCCGTGCAATGCGTCGGGCGGCAAGTATCTATGCAAGAAGGCCGAGGAGGGAGCCAAGTGGCTGTACGACAAATCCGGTCTCCATGGGGCTGTCGACACCGTGGGCGAGGCCGCCGACTTCGCGAGTGATCCGCTCGGCTACATGGAGCAGAAGCTGCGCAAGGGCACCAAGGACATGTTCGAGGCATTCGGTGAAGAGCTCACCGGGAAGAAGCCGTCCGCCCCCAAGAATGGCCGGAAGAACGAGAAGGCCAAGGGGAACTAGCCATGCCATTTACGGAAATCGACTGGGGTAATACAGGATTCCTCCGTCTGTATGGGCTCGTCTTCGCCCTATCTACCGTCATGACCATGGTCCAGTGGCTGATTTCTGTGGTGAAGCGAGCAGTCCGCGGCGTCCCCATTGCTCAGGCCGCGATGGAGAACGTCGGCTACCTGCTGATGTCCGTGGTCGTGGCGGGGTTCATGCCGGTGGTCGTGGCTTACACAGTCGATTTCGTCGACAGTGCAGCAGAGGCAATTCTCGGCGACTATATCGCCGAGGTCTTTACGGCCGGGCTCTTTGCGTTCACAGCCCTGGCAATCATTGCCATGACTGGGGCCGGGGCAGTGATTGCCATCCCCATGGCTCTGATGATTCTCCTTGCGGTCTTCGGCCTCTGGGTGATGCTCATCGTGCGTAGCGCGCTGATTTTGCTGGGCCTCATCTTCGGGCCGCTGGTCTTTGCCGGCCTCGTCGACAAGGACTTGTGGGGGCACACGCGCAAGTGGATCGGGGTCATGGGCGGGATCATCGTCAGCAAGCTGGGCATCTTCCTCGCCCTTGCTCTTGCCGGCGCCTTGATGGACGGCGCCACTGACATTCACAGGCTCACCATTCCGCAGGCCATCGGCACCACCCTCACCTTCATGGCACTGCTTTTCATAGCTCTGTTCATGCCGTTCCAGGTGGCGAAGTGGTTGCCGTTCGTCGGTGACGAGATCCAGGCCATGACGCAGGTCAAGGACGAGGCGGGACAGCGCGCGAAGGCAGTACGGCAGAAGCAACAGCAACAGGACGATATGAAGAGCCAGGCCGCCTCCAAGAATTCGCCAGGCGGTGCGTCTGGCCAAGCGGGGGGTTCGGCGGGTGCGGCCAAGGCAGCGCCTCCCGTCGCTGCGGGGATGGCCGTCAAGGAAGGCATCGATCAGGCCCGCGATCAGACCCTTCAGGCTGCGAAGGACGGTGCCAACAATGCCTCCGGCGACGGCGGTGGCCAGCAGGGCGGCGCGGGCTCGGGAGGCGGCAGCAAGGGTCGTGGCTCCGGCAGCGGGCGGGGCAGCGGGTCCGGCCAGGGTGGTGGCTCCGCGCGTGGCGGCGGCGCGGGCGGCGCCCGGCGTCCTGCTCCTGCGCCGCCCCCGCGGCCTGGCGCGAGGCCTGGGGCTCCGCCTCCCCCGCCCCCGGCTCCTCGGCCAGGGGGTCAGACTCCCCCGCCGCCCGCACCACCGCCTCCCCCTCCTGGGAACTAGCGACCGCGGTCACCCCTCTCACCACGCTCTACGGAAGGAGTCGCGATGGACCGCGTCTTCACGTTCCCCAGACCGCGTCCTCGCGGACTGCTGGGGCGTCGATTCGAAATGGACGAGCAGCTGGTCCTTCTGGGCGGGATAGCCCTGTCCGTCGGTCTGCTGGCTGCTCTGCCGGGCATCCCCCTGAAGATCCTGGGATGCCTGGCAGCCGCGGGCAGCTGCGTCTGGGCAACGGTGATCCCCTTCAAGGGGCGCACCTTCCTTCGCTGGTTCGAGATCCGCCGTTCCTACCGGCGCCTGCTGCGCGACGGGAAACTTCTCTACCAGTCGACGGCGCCACTGGCGGGCCGGCGCCGGGACGGGACGCCGGAGCCGGTCCCGCAGCCCGTGGGTGTGCCGGGGTCCTTGGAATGGATCACGGCGAAGACCGCGTACGGCGATATTGCCGTGCTGCTCCAGCCCTCTGAGTCCATGTTCGTGACCTGCATCGAGGTCGAGGCTGCCAAGAACTTCGGCGGGCTCGACGGCGCGGACAAGGAAGCCCTGATCAGCGCCTACGAGTACCTGCTCAAGGAGACCGCGGAGTCTGGCGGCCGCATCCAGTACGTGCAGTGGCTGGCGCGGCTGCTGCCGACCGATCCCAATGCCCACGCGCACGATGCTGCGGCCCGGCGCGATCCGGCGGCTCCGTCCTGGCTGAGCGACTCCTACGACCAGTTGGTCGACATGGTCTCGGTGTACGCGGAGGACCGGCGGCTGTTCCTGGCGTTGGGCATCCCCTACACCCAGGACCTGTCCGCCGAGGCCCTGCAGTACCGGACGCTGCACGACGGATACGCCGAGGTTCTGGGCAAGGAGGTCGAGCAGTTCATCCGGTCCCTGTCCGGCGCACAGCTGCGATGGGTCCGCAACCTGGACGAGCCTGCGCTCGCCTCGCTCATCCACCACACCTACGCGCCCGACCACTGGATCAACGACACCAGGGGGATGGACCGCGCGAGTTGCTGGCCGGCCGAGATGGATGCCCGGGAGCCCACCCGCATGGCAGCTCGCAGTTGGGAGGGCGCCGACCCCTGGTACACCTCCACGGCCTGGATCAAGCAGTTTCCCGTCCTGCCGGTTGGCGTGAACTTCATGGCGCCGCTGCTGCTGTACGTCTCCGACGTGATCTTGACAGTCGGCGTGACGATGCGGTTGCTGCCCGCGGACAAGGCCCTTGAGGACGCCATGGCGGATGTCACCAACGAGGCCGGGCAGGCCGACCGCAGTCCGGGGAAGATCATCGACCCGCGCGAGGAGCGCGAGTTGGGGGCCTCGGCCTCGACCATGCACGACCTGGCCGACGGTGCGGCCGGCGTGCGGCTGACCGGGTGGGTCACCGTCACCGCGCCTGATCCCGAGCTTCTGGTGCAGCACCGGAACGTGGTCCGGGCGGCCGCGGTCAAGTCGCAGCTGGCGCTGGAGTGGTGCGACTCCGAGCAGTACCGCGCCTTCACCAACACGTTGCCGCTGGTCACCGGACTACTGAAGGACTGAGAGCCATGCTCGAGCTTGTTCGCCCCCAGTCCCAGACCAAGCGCCGCGCGCTGCGTACCACCACGGCCACCGCGTCCGGTCTGTACCCCGCGGTCGGCGCCCCGTCCTCGGACCCTCGAGGGGTGATCATCGGCCGGGAGATCTACTCCGGCAAGGCCTACATCTATGACCCGTTCATCCTCTACGACCCCAGTGCCCGCGAGCGGCTGCCCAGTGGTCATGCGCTGGTCCTGGGCAAGTCGGGTTTCGGGAAGTCGAGCCTCGAAAAGTGCTATGTGCTGCGGCAGTTGCGTTTTCGCGAACGGTCCTTCTGCATTCTCGACGCCCAGGGCGAGGACGGTGTCGGCGAGTGGGACAGCATCGCGCATGCCCTGGGCGTCACCCCCATCCGCCTGGTCTACGGCGGAGAGGACGGTGAGGGGGTTCGGCTCAATCCCCTCGACCCGCGGATCCCCAGCCAGTACCAGTTCAAGATCTTGTGCTCGATGGTGGAGATCATCGGTGGCGAACTGCCCAGCGAGAGCGAGTTCGCGCTCTCGGTAGCCCACGCCGCCGCGCAGGGCCGTGCCGACGCCGAGGACCGCGTCGCGGTCCTCTCCGACATCCACGACGCACTGACCAAGCCCGAGCCGGCCATGCTCGGCCAGCGCCGGGTCGGCGTCGAGGACATGGTGCGCTGGGGCCAGCCGGCCAGCTTGGCGATGGACCAGCTGTGCAGTCGGACCAGGGATCTGGCCGGGCTGTTCAACGGGCCCACCACCCCGGGGATCGACCTGGACGCGCGACTGATCGTCTTCGACCTCACGCGGCTTCCGCGCGAAGGCGAGGCGATGCCTTTGCTGATGAGTGTGATCGGCCCGTGGCTGCGCTACGCCTGGATCAAGCCGGGGGACAATGTCAAACGCACGTTGATCGTCGAAGAGGCGTGGCACATTCTGTCCCACCGGCCGGTGGCCAGGCTCTTTGAGGAATTCGTCCGCTATGGGCGCAGGCTCGGGCTGTCGTTCTGGGCGATCTTGCATCACCTGGGCGACCTGATGGTCGATGAGGCTCCTGAGGCCGCAGCGATCTTGAAGCTCACCGCCACCCGCGTGCTCTACCACATGGACAAGGCCGAGGCCGATATCACGGCCGACTACCTGCAACTGCCCGACTGGGCGCGAGAAGCCCTGCCCGATGGCGCCAGCCGTTGCTCGCCGGGCCGGGCCGTGTGGCAGGTGGGCAACCGGATGCACCTGGTGGAGCACATCCGCAGTTCCACCGAGGCCGAACTGACCAACACCAACCGCAAGATGACCGAGGCCGGTTCGGGAAGCCAGGCGCCCGCGGCACCGCTCATCTCGATGCGAAAGAGCGCCGCGTGATGACGTACCCGAACTTCGCTGCCCGCGCGCCGCGGCGGCACGCCCTCTCACCGCCCTTCCAGCCACGTGGCTGCCCGCGCGGAAGCGCTCGTTCCGGCCGGGTGCGCACGGGCGCGCGGGCTGCCGGCGGCGGGCCGATATGCGCCGGTGGGGGTGGGCGGTAGTGGCCAAGGTCGTCACCCCTCACTCGGGCAACAGGCTGCATGTCTACAAGGATGCCTGGTGGATTGCCCTGTGCATTGCCGCGGTCGCGCTCACCTTGTGGATGTGGGTTGCCTCCGTCGTCTCCGGTCTTCTGGCCCACGCCTCTCCGGCCCTGGTGTCGTGGAATGAGACGGCGGCCGCCGTTCCAGATCTGCTGGTGCATCCCTTCCAGCCACAGGACGCCTACCCGCCGGGCTCCGGAGTGGGCGGGCCGTTCGCCTTCTACCCGCCCTTCCTCGCCGCTGCGGCCGGCACCTGCTGGGGAGGGCGTGCCGGGTGGCGCCGCTGGCGCTCCATGCGTGACGAGGGCACCGACGGGCTCGCGACGAGCGGCCAGTTGGAAGAGGCCATGGGTGAGGCCAAGGCTCTGTCCCGGCTCGGCTCCCTGCGGCCGAGCCTGGCCAAGCCGCGGCCTCTCCTGGACAAGGCGGCCGGGCCTGCCCGCGCGCTGCCCTGGCGGGCGAGTGCGCCGCCGAGGGTGACCGATGTGCCGGTGAACGAGGTCGCCGTGTTCTGCGGGACCGCGATCCCCACCGGCGTCCGGTTGTACATCCCCTTCGAGGAGACCGTCCTCATCGTTGCTCCTCCTCGTGAGGGCAAGACATCCCAGTTGATCATGCCGTGGATCTTGGATTTCCCGGGCAGTGTGCTGGCCACCTCGTCCAAGACCGACGTGCTCTACGCGACGGCGAAGTCCCGCGAGCAGTACGGGCCTGTCATGGTCCTGGATCCGACGGGTCTGTCCAACTGGCCGCTCCAGCTGCAGTGGTCCGTCGTCGATGGCTGCGAGGACTTCACCGTCGCCCGCAAACGCGCCGAGACCCTCACCGGAACCACCAAATCGGATGAGGGTACGAAGAACGGCGGATACTTCGTCATGAATGCCCAGATGCTCATGACGTGCTGGCTGCACGCCGCCGCACTCGATGGCCTGAGCGGCATGGACATCCTGCGCTGGGCCACCTCCCCCACCGAACGGCAGCCGGTCGACATTCTGGCCGCCCACGACCAGCCCAACCTCGCCCGTGCGCTGGCGGCCCAGCATGCCGCGGCGCCCGAGGAACGCTCAGCGTCCTGGCGTACCGCCGAGCAGAGCATTCTCGCCCTCTACGACCAGAAGGTGGCGCGGATCTTCGGCCAGTCTGCCCGCCACGAGGACAACTTCTCGATCACGAAGTGGCTCACCGAAGGCGGCACCGTCTTCCTCATCGGCGAAGAGGACGAGGGCTCCAGCCTCGCTCCCATCATGGCGGCCTTCAGCCGGGCCATCCTCGACACCGCCAAGGTCATCGCTGCGCGGATGCCCAACGGCCGCCTCGACCCGCCGCTCGCGCTCCTCGGCGACGAGCTCGCCAACGTGGCGCCCCTGCCCCAGATCCCCTCGCTGATGTCCGTCTCCGGCAGCCAGAACATCTTCATGGTCGCCGTACTGCAGAACCTCGCCCAAGCCCACGAGAGGTGGGGCGAGTTGGGCGTTCGGAAGATGTTTGCGGCCGCGACGATCAAGGTGATCTTGGGCGGCGTGTCCGACGAGACGGAACTCAAGACCTACTCTCAACTGGCCGGCGAGTTCGAGGAGGACACCGAATCCGTCAGCGATGATGGCGACCGCGCGTCCGTCAGCATCTCCACCCGCCGCCGGGCGGTACTGGAGCCCGGCGACATCCGCCAGATCAAGGAACGTGAAGGCCTGGTCGTGCACCGCCGCACCCCGGTCACCCGCGTCAAGTTCGAGCGGATCCACGAGGGTCCGCGGGCCAAGGAAATCAGCGCCGCCACCAAGGAAGCCCTGAAGAAGGTGAACAGCCATGTCTCCAGCTGACGCTCCCGACGGGGCTCCGCAGCCCGAAGGCGGCCACCGGGCCTGCAGCGCCCGGCGGGTCGCCGGCCGTGCGGGCCTCGGGCTCGCGGCCTCGCAGCACAACTTCCAGGACCGCGATCCGTTCGTCGATGCGCCGGAGTCTGTCAACAGCGAGCTCACCGGCTTCGCCGCGTACCGGTCGCGACTGGTGGCCCCCTGCCGGCGACGCCGCTCGCGAGGGGCGGTGCTCAGTGCCTGATCCGCTCGGCCCGCTCTTCGATGCACTGGAGTCCATCAACAGCGAGCTCACGAGTTTCGCCGCGCGTCTGGCACGGCTCGAAGACTCCGGTGCCGCGCGGGGTGCATCGAAGCAAGGAAGCTCTGGTGAGGACGGTGACGATGAAGGCTCACGTGTCCCCGGTGCCCCGGTGTTGTGGCACAAGGTCCCGGAGGAGCAACGCGAGGCCCTGTGGGGTGAGTTCACCGCATGGGTCATCCGCATGGCTGACTTGTATGAACTGACCACGGAGCAGCTGCCGCATGCCTGCTGGTGGGAGCACGGGGGCCTGGTTGCCGAGCTGACCGCGCTGTGGACCGGTTGGGAGTCGGCGTACAACAACGAGGAAGACGCCGCTGCCGGCCCCTATCTGTGGCAGGACGCCTGGTCACGCGGCGTCGAGAGGATCGGCCGCATGTGGCTCGGCGAGTGCACCAACGGCTACCACCGCGAAAAGTCCCGAATTGTGTGGGGTACTGACCCCTCATATCGCAAGAAGATCATCGAGGCCGGGCCTCCGGGGACTGCTCCCGGGCCCACTCCGAAGGCCGCATAGGCGCGGAGCTCGTCCCAGACGGACCGTCGCCGGACAAGGCCCCGCCCCAGGCGCGTGGAGTGCGGCTCGGGAGAAGGAGAGAACAGTGAGCAATTTCGGCAGGTCTCATGGGCCGACACGGCACTGGCTGGACGTACCGTTCTCCCAGAGAGACGCGGCAAGGGACCAGGGGGCTCGGTGGGATGCCGGCGCCCGACGGTGGTATGCGCCTGAACCGGATCTACCAGAGCTGCAGCAGTGGGCCGCGCTGCCCGATCTCCCGTCACTGCTGCCGGGCGAGGAACTCGGCTCCGGGAGCGGCCTGGCCGTGGACTCCGTCCCCGAGACGTGCTGGTTCACGAGCGTTCGCGAGTGTCTGGGCGAACTGGACTACGAACGGGTTCGCCGGATGGTGACCACCCGCGCCGGGCGGCGATGCGAAGCCTGTAACCGGCCTGCGCAACCGTCCAGCAAGCGCTGGCTGGAGGTCCACGAGCGGTGGCAGTTCGACAGCGACTCCGGCATGCAGATCCTTCGCCGACTGATATGTCTGTGCACGCCCTGCCACAACGCAACCCACTTCGAGCGGGTGCGCAAGTACGGCGGGAACCGGAAGGAACACACGGCCCGCGCTCACCTCGCGATGGTGTCGGGCATGACAGATGAGGCAGTGGACCAGCACATTCGTAGCGCATCCCTGCTGCGGGTGCAGCGCAGTCGGCAGAATTGGACTCTGGACCTGTCCATCCTGACCAATGCCGGTCTCGACCCTCAGCCTCCGCCCCCGTCGGGCAAACCGTCCCGGGCCCCCCAGCAGGAGCGCCACACAGGCTCCCCAGGGCCCAGGAAGATCCGCATTCCCCAGCCGGGCGGTTCGGTGCGGCGGCGCGGCCGACGTCGACGGTGAGCAGGTGGGAAGCGGCTGTTGCTCAGGGAACGTCACCCTGCCAGTCCCACATTCGTCGGTCCCCCAGCCGGGGTTCGTACACGGCCCGCCCTCCAGGGCCGAACCGTCCGAGCTCAGTGATCAACGCCGCTCCCTCGGCCAAGTCCTCTGAACTCCAGCCAGTGACATCGACCAACAAGCCGTCCAGCGGACCGCCGACCAGCTCCTGATAGGCATGATCCGGTTTCGGCCCGGGATCTGGATCATCGTGGTCGGTGCCGTAGACACGGCGCTTCAGCTCGTCTCCCATCTGGCCAGCGTGCCATGCCACCAATACACGTCCGACGGCCGTCCGCCTTGTCGGAGGCTGCACTGAACGACCCACGGCTAGCGGGACCGGCCGCCCGCTCCCCCGGTCACTCGGCCAGCAGGCTTCGTACCCGGTTCCGGGCGTGGAGGTATATCCCGCCCACCGGTCTACACATCGCTCGTGGCAGGACAGCGTGGTCCGCGGTCCCCCACGCCACCTCGGTGCGGACCGTACCTCCTTCAAGGCAGGGGCACGGCGGGTTACATCGGACGGGAGCCTCAGAGCCGCTCGGGAGTCCCTGCCGCCGGCCCGCTGCTGTGTTCAGACGGTCAGCTGGGTGGTGTGGCCGAGGCCTCTGGCAGGATGATTCTTTGTCCTGCGGGGCCGGCGGTGATGTACAGGTCGCTCCAGTTCTCAGGGGCCGCCCCGGTCGGCCATCCAAGGTCTGCGTAGGGGACCACATCCCGCTGGCCACGTACACGCATGAACATCACCCGCTCCACGGCGCGCCCCTGCGCCGTTCCATGGCCATCACCCTCCAGGCGTACGAGTAGGTCATGGCCGAAGGGTGAGTCCAGTGGCACGACCAGGACTCCGCCGGGGCGCAGCTGGTCCAACCATGCTTGCGGGATGCGCCGTACCGAGGCGGTGGCCACGATGCGGTCGTACGGTCCACCCGTCGTATAGCCGAGTTCTCCGTCGCCCGCGATGACAAGCGGGTGCAGATCCAGTGCAGCCAGCCGGACTCTGGCCCGGGCGGCCAGCTCGGCGTCGATCTCCACCGTCACCACGTGCTCGGCGTCGGCGCGGGTGGCGAGCAGGGCCGTGGTGTAGCCGGTGCCGGTCCCGATCTCCATTACCCGGTCGCCTGGTTGCGGCGCCAGGTGCCGCAGCAACTCGATGATCACGCCGGGCGAGGAGATGCTGGAGGTGAGCGCTCCCTTCGCCCGGCCAGTGGGAAGCACCGCCCCGTCGTCCATCTGCGTGATCAGAGCTACTGCGGGCTCGTAGATCATTTCGAGCCAGGTCTTCGGCTGCTGTGTCCGGTCGAGCAGGGTGTGTCGGCCGTCCTTGCCCGGGGTCTCCCACCACACGCTGTCCTGCACGAAGTGCTCGCGCGGCACGCTCAGAAACGCCTCATGGAGCCAGCCGCAGTCGCCGAACCCCCGCGGGTGGCTGGCCATGAGCTCAGCGCAGCGCTGACGCAGCGTCTCCGCCGTCACCGCCATCTCGCGGCTAGTCCTCATCGTCCGGCTCAGGGTCCGGATGCGGCACCTCGTTTCCGGGATCCCCTGGAGAGGACCAGGGTCCGCCGACCTGACCGTCGCCTGATTGCCGGTCGCCTCCAAGACTGACAATTCCCGCCCCACGGCGCTGCATACAGCCTCCTGCGTCCGCCATCTCGTCGGGCCCACGATAGACAAGCGCCCTGGCATTGTGGGCAGGATTGGGCGATGTCCCACCCGTACGCGGACGGCTGACGCGGTGCTTGGTACCCGCCTTGGCGAGCCAGGCGCCCATCAGGCACAGCCCTTGGCAACAGCCGTTCGCCCCTGGGACAGTCCGCCCCGCCGCGCGGCCAGGTCTGTCTGTCGCTGTTGCTCCTCCTCGGCGGCCAGGACGTCGGCGGTGCTCCTGTTCGCCGTGGCCGTTTCTGGGCTGTCCCCGGTGCCCACGCGCGGTGGCAGGCGCCCGTTCCGCACGGCCGGTGCCACGGCGCGGTCCGGAGAGCTTCTACGTGCGGCCGGGGCCCTGGGGACGGTGCTGCTGGTGCACGGCGGCTTGCTCAAGGCTCTGGTCGTGGGTGACCGGGCGGGTGGGGGCGAGGGCGGGTGCGGGATGGGCGGCGGTCCGCTGCTGCTTCTGGTCCTGGAGCTGTTTGACTCGTCGGCGGACCTCGTCCGGATCCGTGTCCTGTATCGCCTGGTCCACCTCGTCGTAGGTCAACCTGTCCTGCCCGGACGCCGAGGCTTGACTGCTCTGTGGCACAAGCCGCTGCCTGTCCTCCCGGGCAGAGACGCCCCGCCAGACTGCGGTCTGGTCGCGAGGGCGCGAGGGGCCGACGCTGGTTTGGTCGTGTCGTTCCCTCACCTCCGGGCCCTGTCCAGACTCATGCGAGAGCGGAGGCGTCAGGTCGCTGGGCCTGAAGACGAAGCGGGAAAGGGCGAGGGTCTCGAGCGCGGGTTCGTCGAACTCGCCCTTGCTGGCCACTATGAGGCTGTCCGCGGTGCCTGCCATCGAGAGGAGAGCCCGGCGGGTTCTCGGATCATGCAGGAGCTCGGCGTGGACGATCAGAACACCCCCAGTGCTTCGATGCTGCCGGGCCGCCTCGCCGGCAGAGAGCAGCGTGCAAGCGAGGCCGGGGCGCACCTCATCCACAACAGAGCGGGCCTGGGCAAGCATGTGGCGGAAGTCGACGACCGTCAGCGACGCACCTTTGTCAGCCGCCAGCCGCGCGCCCGCTGCGGCGGCAATCTGCCTGCCAGGCGCGCCGAAGCTGTAGGAGACGACCCCTCCCCCGGAAGCCACCAGCGAGTCCACGAGCTGTGCTGCCTCGGGGTGTGTGAGCACGTCGTTCATGTGAGCCTCTTTCCGCGCTGGGGTCCGCTCCGGAATTGAGTCCGTGCGCAGCGCAATACTGTCTCTGAGCAGAGGACTAGGTGCGGCCGGGTCCATGGTGGCCGCTTGCCTCAGCGTGGGCCTGGTCGGGCGTGGTTTTGTCTGCATTGGAGGCGGGCTGCGGGCGTTGGACGGTGCACGGCTGGCCGAGGCAGTCGACCCAGCTGTCGCCGTTGCGAACGGCGACGTGGGTGCCGTAGGGCACCAGGACATCTGCCAGGGGGCTTGCGCATACCGCGCAGCGCGGCCTGCGAGTACCGGTCCGGCCCGCGGTCCTGGTGCGCGGCGTTGCTATCCGTCGTTCGCCTGTGACCGATCGCTGAGGGCTTCGGGCTGCCTGGGCGGCCAGGCGGTGCCGTCGCCGGTTGTCCTCCTCTGCCTGGGCGCGGACGCTGTCCGCGTGCTTCCGTATCGCGCGGTGTTCGTTAGTGAGCTTGTCGGTGAGGTGCTCTGGCCAGTCCAGGCCTCGGGTGCTCAGGCCGAGTTCGGCCAGGGGGACTCGTTCCTCATGGATGTCATCGCCCGGGCATGGCGGGTGGTGCAGTGCGAAGACCGTCAGGTCGCCGGCCTCCCACCAGCGGCCGCTGTGCAGGTGGGGCTTGCCCCACACCACGTGGACGGTGCGCTCTGCGAGATCCAGGATGCATAGCGGAGCCTGTTCGGCGAACAGCACATGTGGCAGGGACGTGCCGGGGCGCATGAACCAGATGTCCTGGATGCCGGCTGTGGTGTAGCTGCGGTGGCGGGCCTGCCACAACTGGTCGGAGATCAGGCTGGTTTGGGCCTCCAGGGCCAGGCGCGATCCGTCTGCCAGATGCACATGGACATCTGCACGGCGGTCGCGGGTGGGAATCCACTGCTCCTGGCGGACCTCGGAGACGTTCGGTAGTGCGCGCGCCCAGCGCTCCAGGAGCAGCTTCGCCTCCAGGTGCCAGAGCGTCTCGGGGTGGTGGCCGCCGGGTGGGGCCATGCCCGGCGGATGGGCGAAGTGGAAGCGCCGACTGCCGCCGATCCTGCCCTTGGGCACCAGCGGCACACGGGTGCCCGCCGTGACGTCGTCCATGCCGCTGAAGCAGGCCGCGCACACCACGCTCTCGCGGTGGGCGTAGCCGAGCTGGCGCCACTGGTCCATCGGCTGCTCATCGATGTGGACCTGCCGCCCTGTCTCCAGATCGAGGCCGACGACCAGCAATTCGTCCGATGCCATACGTGCCTCCCCAGGTGGCGGTCTGCTGGGGCAGTATCCGCCGCCGGGGGCCCCGCGAATGCGGGTCTGGGCAGCGCGCCCCGTCGTGCGGGAGGGCGAGTCGGCCGACCTCGCCGGTGTCCCGCCTCCCGGATTCGACACCGGGGCGCGAGCGCGGGCGGCGGGAGCAGGTACCTGGCTCCGGTCAGGGGCCGTGGCGCCGTGGTAGGCCAAAGGCACCGCCAGCGGCCGGGGCGCTCGTACAGCGCAGGCGGGAACTGCGTTGTCGGGTACAACAGTTGGTACTTCTGAAAGGGGCCGGAAGGCCCGCACCATCAGACCAACCTGGGAGCAGCAGATGAGTTCACCGTCCGCACCGGAATTCACCAAGGTGGAGATGACTGGCTCGCCCGGCGCGGTGAGTCGGCTGATGGAAGCCCTCAGTGGGGTCGCCGAGGTCCATTTCGACTCCCGCTCCGACCCGGACGCCCGCGGCGAGGTGACCTGCACCGCGGAGATGGCCACAGTGCCCGGGCACGAGACACCGTTGACCGGGACGGTCACGTTCACAGTCCAGGCCGTGCTCGACATCGAGCCGTCGCGGTTCGCGAACCTTTCCGCCGACCAAGCCGGCCAGCAGGTGGCAGAGGACGCCGCCGGTCTGCTGCGCAACGTCCGCGGGAGCAGCGACGTGCAGGCCAGAGTGGTGTGCGCCCGTGCCGCGCGGGCGCCTCGGCCCTAGCCATGAGTTTCCCCGGGCCCGCGCGGCTTCAGGGGCTGTCGCTGTACCTGGCGGGCTGGAAGGGTGATCCGCTCCATCGCTGGCCTGGACGTCAGGTGATCGCCGAGGTGCAGGGGCGGGCAGCGGGCCATGTCGAGTACTACCTCCATCCTGACGGCCTGGCGGTGGAGGTGGTCCAGTTGGAGGTCTCGCCGGGCTTCCGCCGTCTGGGGTTGGCCGGTCTGCTGATGGACCGGCTTCATGAGGTGCATCCTCGCGCGTGGGTCAACCATGGCTATCGGTCACATGCAGGCGCCGAGTGGTGGGACCAGTACCGTGATCCCGCCCCGGAGCGCAACATCCACAACAGGCCGCCCGCCGAATGGTCCCGCTACTTCCGTGCTCCTCGTGTCGCTGCGAACCGGGTCGTCAACCGCGAGCGGAACAAGTGGCTGGAGCTGGACGGCCATCGGGCGGCCGAACACTGCTACGGCGAGCGCCTGGAGGAGGAGTACGAGCGGTACGCTCCGGCCTTCGAGCCCGCTACGGGGGCGCCGCGCGCGGATCCGTCCCAGCAGAGCCTGTGTGCCGGGCAGGTGGTGGTGCTCCCGCCGGAGCTGCACCGCTTCGTGCACGACCCCGCTCACCCCGCTGCCGAGCGGGCTCAGGCACTGCTGGAACATATCGGGCACGGAAATCTCCCCCGCAGCAGCGACTACACCGGCTTCTGGAACACCACCGCACAAGCAGCCCTCGACGACTCCTGGGCGGCGCAGCTCTTCCAGAAGGTTCCACTCGCCTCCCCGGCGACCCACCTCGTCTACCAGGCCCATCCCCTCGAAGCGAACCCGCAGCCCCTGCCTCGGCACGTGGCCGGCTTCGACTGGGTCGACTACACGTGCCCCGAAGACGTATCCGTCAACCTGGCGGGCCTTTCCTGGCGCAGTGACACCGACCTCAGCGCCGTGCACCATGACGTCTTCGACTCTCCTGTCCTGGCGGCGATAGCTCCCGAGAGCCCGCAGGACGCCTCCGCGCAGTATCGCGCCCGCTACGACGAGCGGGGCATGCGCTACAGGCCGCCCTCGTCCTCCACAGCGTCGTGGCCGTTCGAGGACCAGCGCGACGAGATCAAGGCGCGAGCAGAGAAGATCATCCGCGACGTCACCGAGCGGTCCGCACCAGCAGCACCACCCCGCCGGGCAGCGACGGACGCCCACCAGCCCCGCCCTCTCGGGCCGTCCACACCTGTGCCCAGGAACCCTGGCCAAAGGCCGTAGCTACAGGTGCCGCAGTGGCGGGACCCGCTGATCTTGCGCCGCGAAGCCGCCCATCACGGCCTGCTGCGCAACCGAGGAGGGAAGCCGTAGCCTGCCCGCGGGCCCGAGGGGTCTTGGTGTGCAGCGTGCCGGGCCGGTTGTCGCAGCGGCATAGCTGGTAGGGGTGGCAGCTCGATCGGGCGTCACTGAGAATGTTCACGAGGACTTCTGTTGTGGCGTCAGCTGTAGCCGGGGGCTCCGACGCGATACAGCTCGTCGCGGAGATCGAGGGGGAGGGCGGCGACGACCTTGGAGGGGAAGTGCGGGGCTGCCTCACGTCGGCCGGGGTAGTACCCGCTCTCTCGGAGGTGACGTTCAAGGTCGTCCTCCGTCACCACGCTCAGGACCCGTTGTGCGATTCCGTCCGGGACCGTCACCATGGCGCGCCGGTCGTCGAGATCGGCATCGTGGTCCACGGCCATGAGGTGGGCAGCGAGGACGGCAAGGGCGATATCACGCGCGTGAGCCTCTGGGAGAGCGGCGGTGCCGGCCTCTTCCTGGGACCATCCGCCACGGCGCCGGCCGCTCTGGACGGACCACCTGATGCGGTCTGTGGACACGTGGTGCTCCTGCTCCTGAAGGCGAAGACATACTGATCGGTCACGAGAAGGCCGCACCATGGCTACCTGGATCGATGGTGGGTTAATGGCAGCTTGAGGGGCGACAGGGTCGGCGGTGGCGGGCGGGACGCGACTCAGGACGGAGCAGTGGCCCCTCCCCGGCCGGATCGCGCCCGCGGGAGTCCGGTCATTCGAACGCACGCAGCACCAGCCGCACCAGCCCTATGGCTCCTCGCCCGATCCACCCGAGCAGTCCCGCCTCCCCCGCCAGCTCGACGGCGTCTGCGGCCACGTCGGCCCGGGCCGCCCCGGAACGGCACCGGGCGCAGGACCGGGGCCAACGGCGCTTTTGCTCACCACACTTCTTGCACATCACCATGCTTCATTCTCCCCTCCCACGGCACCGCCTCGTACACATGGCTAGGCGGCGAATACTCATCCCGGCCATCCGAGGCGAGGACAGCAGCAACGGCGAGGCCAGAGCAGCCAAGCGGCGGGCGGAAACTAGGGCTCGCAGTTCAGATGGGATGTCAGCTCCATGGGGCTACCCATCGGCCCACGGGTCGTCACCCCGGGAATGAGGGAGATCGCGGTACGAATGGTTGGGGCAGTACGCGCTCACGACACCCGGAGAAGCCAGCCTCGAGGTTCATCTGGAAAAATCTTCCTACCTTTTGGGAATCCCCTTTCGGATAGTGATCTCGGCCGCCCTCTTCTTCAAATCATCGCGTCTGGTGTCATAGACGAGTTCGAGCGTGAAGTCCAGGATCTCGATGCCATCCAGGACGTCAGGGATCTTCAAGATATCCTCATGGCTGCCGACATTTCCGATCCACTTGACCGCCAACAAAAGGTCGGCCGCCTCCGCGAAGGGCGGCTTAGCTTTCTTGAACGCCGCAATCCTGTCATGGAGACCGACGTCTCGGATCTTGCCGTCCTTATCCATCCTCTTCCGCAGTATCCCCTGCTCGTCCATCAAAGCCTCGACGACAGAACGGATCCGGTTTGCGGCGGAACTGGGGTCGACCCAAAGCACTGCGGATGCGGCTTCAATCCGCCCTTTGACCGACTCGGGGCACGCGCGCGGCATCTCCACCAGCGGCAGTGCTGGCAAGAAGAACTTCGGATGCAGGTGCTGATAGTAGTCTTCGTAGTCACCCCGCTCATCGAAGTCCGGGTGCTGCTCCATCTTCCCGATCATCCATACGAGGTCACAGGATTGATTCTGACACCTCAGGCGGCAATGAAATTCACCGTAGACTCCCCCGGGATGCCAGCTACCTGTTTCTCTCAGCGAGTCGCTACTGTTGGATTCCTCACTGTGAAGGGAAGCCCTGATGGGCCTCATGCCGAGTCGCTTGCATGTCGGGCAGGGAATGTGAGGCCATGTTTCTAATGCGTTCCCGCGAAACCCTTTATGGATTGCGCGGAGGGTATCGATGAGCCGATTGGGCATACTACGTATCATGCCAGCTCGCCCGGCCCCGCGGAGGTCTCCCGCGCTTCTTGCTGATATCCGAGGGCGCCCTTAGCGGCGCCCCGGGCATCCCGGGTCTCAGCAGACCGTCTCCCCGGGGGCCGTCCCCTACGGACGGGCACCCCCGGCGGGCGATTCACCGCGGTGTCAGCTCAGCTACGCGCCCTGCAGGTTGGCGCGGGCCTTCTCCAACTGCTCAACCGTGATAGCCCCGGTGTCCGGCAGGCTCGCCTCCAACCAGGCGTCCTGTGTGCGGAGGTCAGCGCCGGCGGCGGCGTCGGTGAGGATCTTCTTCACCAGGTTCACGGCGATGGCACCATCCCCCGGTCCGTGAAGTGGGCGAGCATGCGGACCTCCTTGCTGGCGGAGGCCTTCTCGTTGTACCGGCAGCAGGCCGCGCCGACTGGATTCCTCGGTCGCGACGTTCTCAGGAAGGCCACGAACTGCGACGCGCTCTCCAGGTGGCTGATGTCCTACGCTGCCTGCTGGGCAATCAGGTGCAGGTCCACGGTGAGGGCGTGCAGGCGGGTTCCTCGCCGAGCGGGCAGGGTCTGGCCGAGTGCGCGGTGGCGATGACGAGACTGTAGGCCACGCCGCCATCGTGGCGGCCGCCACCGACAGGTCCCGTAGCAGTTTCGGAGATCTTCCTGTGCCTGGCCGGGCGAACGGCCCCTCAAGGGGTGAAAGGAGGTGATCCGAATGTTCTTCTGCGCCCAGTGCAAGCACCGTGCCTTCCACGTGACCGAGGGGGGGGCACCACCACGACCTGCGAGCACTGCCTCGCCTGTGAGGCGAAGCGCCGCGAGCCAGCGACACAGTCCGAGTAGGCGGAAGGGCGGGTGCCCAGCGGATAGGCCGCCAGGCACCCAACCGGCCCTTGAGCTGCCACCCGTTCCGGTGACGTCACCAGCGGTACAGCTCTGCGCCGCCTGTTGGCAGTATCATGAGGGCTACGGGCCGCGCGGGGCCCCTGCGTCTTCGGGCGAGAACCCGGCTTGGCTGGGACCGCGCGCCCTACCTTCGCGCAGCGTGCCCCAGGTGGTGAAGAACCTGACCCGCCGGAGCCTGCAGGTACTCGGCAAGGTACTCAGCCCGTTCCCGGTTGATGACGGCCGCCGGCAGGGCGTCCGGGGCAGCGCCGGCGGGGAGCTCCGGTAGGCCGGTGGCAAAGAACCCCATGTGCCGGTACTTCAGGCCCCGCACGCGGCTGAAGAGCAGCTCGGCCGCGGCACCGTCCCACGGACCGTCGGTGTGCAAGGGCGACATGGCGCGGTACGAGAAGTGCATGCGGCTGGACAGGCTGTCGGAGCCGGTCCGCACGACCACGGGTCGGGTGTCGCGGATCAGGCCCGGGGTCAACTGCACGGCCGGATCGTCGATGGCGTGCTCTACGAAGTCGGCCACGAAGTCCAGCAGTGGCGCCATGTCGCGGATGGTTCCGCCGTGCAGCGGGGCAGCAACACCGCAGAGCCGTCGGGGCCGCTCGTCGACGCGGCACGTCAGGCCCCGCATCCAGACACGGATCCCGCTGTCGAAAGCATGCGCGAAGACGAATTCTCCGCCCTCATCGACGGGCACAGTGAGGACGTACGCATGTGAGGTGGGCATCGAGGGATCTCCTCATCGGTGGTGGGAAGGGAGCGGCCGAGGATCCTGGCGCGCGATCAGCCCGGTCGGGAAGGGCTGCATCCCCGCCGCTGCGGGGCCCAAGTGGGGGAGTCCGACGAGGTCTCCGCCAGGAAGTCTACCGAGGAAGGTGGGCAAGGGGCCGCTTAAGGAGGAGGTCGCCACCGCTGCGGATGATCGGCTCGGGCTCGTACACGGCCGAGAGGACGGCTTCGGTGCGTTCGGTGCTCTTCTTGCCGCGGGCGGGCATTGCCTTCTCTGCAGGAGCATGTGGGTGGCGAGCTACATCTCGTCGCGCTGTTTGAAGGGCCGTATGACGGAGTCCGGGTCGTAGTGGGCTGGGGCTTCGGAGACCATGACGCCGACGACCTCGGCGCGGTGCCGAGCGGGGCCCGCCCCCGGTCTGGAATATGCCGAATGCCGACGGCGCCGTGGCTGAGAGCGTTCTGGTAGCGGTCCTGGATGACATCGCCGACGCGCCGGTAGATGGTGAACTCGTCTGCGCCATGCGCAGCGACGTCCGCCCCGTCCCGGCGGGCAGCTCCCGCGGAGCCGCCAGCGCTTTGTGGAGTAGCCTGCGGTGCGGTGTGCCCGCTTCCGCCGGAGGCTAGGTGCATGGAGACCAAACCGCCGATGCGGACTGTCTGGCGAGGCACCGTCACCTTCGGCATGGTGGTCCTGCCCGTACGTCTGGTCTCTGCGACCGAGGCTCATCGAGGACGGTTCAGGGAGATCCACCACAGAGACGGCGGGAGGATCCGTCACAAGCGCGTCTGCGAGCTGGAAGGCACGCAGGAGGAGATCTCCTATGGCGACATCGGGCGGGCTGTGGAGCTGCCGGACGGGCGGCTGGTCCCGATCACCGACGAAGACCTCGAACGCCTCCCCTTGCCCACCAAGCACACGGCAGAGGTGCTCGGTTTCGTCCCAGGAACCGATATCGACCCGATCACCTACGGCCATAGTTACTACGCGGCACCCGACGGGCCGGCCGCGGACCGCCCGTACGTCCTGCTGACTGAGGCCCTCGCGCGCACCGGTTACGTGGGCATCTGCAAAATCGCCCTCCGCCAGCGCGAACGGCTGGCGGTCCTGCGTCCTAGAAGAGGGGTGATCGTGCTGCAGACCCTGCTGTGGGCGGACGAAGTGCGCGAGCCCGGAGACCTGGGCCCGTCGGTGCCCGTTACCGACCGGGAACTGCAGCTCGCTGAGCTGCTGCTGTCCGAGCTCACCGGTCTCGAGATGCAGCAGTTGGACGACGAGTATGGGCACGCGCTGGAGCAGCTGGTGGCTGCCAAGGCCGCGGGAGGCGATGTCCCGGAATTCCCGGCGCTGCAGTGGCCTGCCGTCGACCTTCTGGATGCTCTGGAGCAGAGCATCCAGGCTGCCCGCCGGTCGCGCCAATAGCCGAGCGGCCGGTGGTTCGTCCCAGCTCCCTCAACGCGCCTGTTTCACAGCGCAGTTCCGTGGCCGGTCTGCTGCTGGCGCAGGGAAGCGTCTCGGTTGTTGCTCGGTCATCGGTGGCCCGCGCTCCCCGTCTCCTCGGCCGCCTCGGCGGGCGTTCTATCGTCCGGGTCCAGCTGCTGCAGGGCGGGGGTCGCCCAGTGGGGTGCGGATGCCAGGGCGTGTGCCAGGCGTTCGGGGGCGGCGACGAGGTTGAGGGGGTGGGCTCGGGCGGTGCGGGCCGCGCGGTGGAGTTCGGCGAGGTCGGCGGTGTGGTGGAGGCGGGCGAGGTGGGCGGTTGCCGCAGGGGTCAGGTCGAGCATTTCGAGGGTGGATTCGCGGTTGCCGTGGGTCCACCGGAGAATGTTGACGGAGACCTGGGGGTCGGGCAGGGCGGCGAGTGTTTGCCAGAGCAGGTCGTGGGCGGCCGGGGCGTGGCGCCAGGTGGTCCATCGCTCGTCAAGGGCTTGCAGACTGGTCTTGAGGTGGGCAGCGGTGACGGCGGCCTCAAGGGTGTCGTCGAAGCCGGTGACGGTCTGGTTTTCGTGGCCGGCTGCGGCGGTGCCGTAGGGCAGGGCCCATAGGGCGACGCGGCATCCGCGGCAGAGGGGGTAGCCGCCGCCGTAGACCACGGAGTTGTTGAGGTGGCTGGTGGAGTCGGACAGGGGGAAGCGGTCCTTGCCCCAGCGGATGCTGGCGCCCGCGGCTCCACATAGGAAGCACGGCCACACCTCCTGGCCGGACGCCTGGACTTGGGACGGGTCGGGGTCGGGTCCGAGGAAATCGCGGACGCGGGGTCCGATGGGTCGGGTGCTCTTGGAGCGCGAGGGGTGGACGGGCGGGGACTGCGGATACATGCCGGCCAGGCGCACCAGCCAGGCCCAGCCAGGCTCGTCCTTGCTCAGGTGGCCGGAGCGGTCGCAGTCGGCGGCGATCCGTTCAGCGAGGCTGTCCAGGTCTGCGGTGGTGACGTGGTGGGGGTGGGTGCGGTCGGCCATGAGGGCGGCGGCCCAGGCGCCGGACCGTTGCAGAGGGTGAGGTGCGAGCAGCACAGGGACTCCCGGAGGCGTTAGTCGTTGGGTGCGGGGGCGGGCTGGGGGGCGGACCGGTGGCCTCGCCTGCGACGGTCTGGCCACCATTCGGCGACCGGCCGGTAGCAGTACATAGGGCCGCTGTTGTCGGCGTCGTCGGGGTCGGGGGCCTTCGGGTCGTTTTTCAGGGCGCTCCACAGGGTGCGGCGGTCGATTCCCAGGGCGCGGGCGATGCGGGCGATTCGCAGGGGGTGATCGGGCATGTCCGCGGCATCGACGGCGGGGGTCACGGGGTGGGATCCGGGTCGGTGGTGGGTGAGAGCTCGGGGATTCCGGCCCCGGTGTCGACTTCCCAGGCTTCGTTGTAGTCGGTGTTGACGAGCTGTTCGGTGATGCCGGTGATCTGCCGGAGTTTGGTGACTTCGTCGGGCGACATGCCCAGGTGCTCGCCGATCCACTCGTCGGACTTTCGCAGCCGGGCGAGTTCGATGACGATCTCGCTCTGGCCCTGGATGGTGTGCTTGCCGCGGGCGCGGTTGTGGCGGATGGTGCTGGCCATCCGGTCGGCTGTTTCGGTGCGGGCGGCGTTGATGATGGTCACGGGCAGCCGGCCGCGGACGGCCTGCTGGACGTCGCGGTTCTCCTTGCCGACACGGTGGCGGTGGTAGCCGTCGACGACTTCGTAGCCCCGGTCGGTGGGCCAGGCGACGACGGGCTGGGTGTAGCCGTCGGCGCTGATGGACAGCGCGAGCAAGTCCATCTCAGGGGGTGCGACGACGTTGGGGTTGTAGGAGTTTCCGGCGACCTGGTCGGCTGGCACCCATACCACGCAGTCGATGGGCTGGCCCTTGAGCGGGGAGTGCTCGTGGAGGGACAGGCGCAGGGCGTTGATGGTGTCGATGCGGGTGTCGTCGTCCAGGTCGTCGAGCTGGGCGAACAGGGCGCGGGCCTGCTCAAGGAGTTGGGCCGCGTCGTCGGCGTTGGAGGTCGTTTGGGCGCCGGGCGCGTCGTCGAAGTCGAAACTGATCTGCTGGTCGTTCATGCCTTCGCTCCGTTTGCGGGGCGGTGGACCTTGGCGAAGTTCACGGTCTGCGAGTCCACCTTGAAGCCGGCGGCCGTGTAGGCAGGGGTGCGGGAGTGCGAGACGGTGGCGTGCAGGGCGCGGTCCCCGGCCGTGTCGACGGCGGCGGCGACCAGCTGGGCGCGCAGGCCGCTTCGGCCGGGGCGGGTGTAGAGCGATTCGACGGAGCCGGCCTTGGTGACGCCGATGAATCCGGTCACCTCCTTGCCGTCGAGGGCGACGATCCAGGTCTTGCCGTCGTCGTCCCAGGGCACGCCCCCAAGCGATTTGTGTACTTCCCGGCGGGCCAGGAGCGGTCCGAGGAGCCGGTAGAAGCGCGCCGCCTGGGCGTTGGTGACGGTCTCGAAGACCGGCGTCTGGTCAGATCGTGCCACGGTATGCCAACTCTCTGCGCTGGATGTCCATTTTCTTGAGGTACGTCTTGTATGCCTCGCTGCTGGCCGGCGCGGCGAAGGACAAGCCCTTGCACCAGTAGTCGTTGGTCAGCATGACTTTGCAGATCCGCTTCCATGAGGGGTGCTGCTTGTCCATGGGCCCGTCGTCTGGGATCAGGCCGTCGGGATAGCCGCGGGTGTTGTACCAGTCGAGGAAGATGCTGAACTTGATCCGGTAGTGTTTGGCGGTGGGCGGGGGCATGGTTGCCAGGAGGAACTGGGCATACTGCTCCCAGGTCATGCCGTCCGGGCAGGTGATCTTCACCCGGCCCAGGATGTTGCCGGTCTCCCGGGCATAACGGGCGCCGAAGTTGGCGCCCTGGACGCGGGCGACGACGCGGGACCAGGTCTGTGGTTCGATGACGTGGTAGAGCCACAGGCCTTGGCGTTGGTCGTCTCCGTAGGGCTGGCACAGACGCGCCTGGTGGATGGACATCCCCGCGCGGTGCATCAGGTCATAGACCAGGTTGTACGGGGTGCGCGTCTTGCCGTAGTAGCGCCAGATGTCCTCGGTGCGCCAGTCGTAGAGGGGATAGCCGTTGAAGACACTGTCGCCGATCCAGGTGGTCCAGGCCAGGTCCTCGTAGCGGCGCTTTCGACGGGTGGCGATCGTCCGGTAGCGGTTGATCGACTCGTCGGAGCGGATGCCCACCAGGCAGGCCGTCAGCTTGCCGCCGTGCTGTTGTGACAGCCACTTGCCGAACTCCGGCACGAACTCCTCGAACTCCATACCGCGGTGGAAGAACGGGAAGTACTTCTCGTCGCTGATCACGCCGTCGCCCGTGGGCAGGGGGCGGACCCAGCGATCTTCCAGACCGGGCTCCCAGCACGTCCACTGCGGCTCGTACTGGGAGACGGCGTTGCGGAGGTTCAGCGGCAGCGCGACCCAGTACACGTCCAAGACGTCGCGGTGACGCTCCAGCATGGTGTGGAGGTAGTCGATCGTGTACTGGTACTGGGCCTCAAGGTCCACGATCAGCACGCCGAGGCGGCGGCCGCGGGCGCGGGCCTCGTTCGCGGCGAGTTCCAGCAGCACACCGCTGTCCTTCCCGCCGCTGAAGCTGACGTAGACGACGGGGAAGTCGGTGAAGAGGCGGCGGATGCGGCGCTGGGCCGCGGTCAGGACATCGATGCCCAGGCCGCGTTTGGTCTGGCTCAGTGGTCGTGCCACGTCGGAGCTGCGTTGAGCCACGCCTCGACCTCCTCCTTGCTGATCTCCACGATGTCGCCCTCGCCGGTCACGCGGAGGAACTCGCGTACGCTCTCGCGCTTGCTGACCGGGTACTTCGTTTCGTAGACGGCGTTGGGGCGCAGGATCCACCCGTACTTGGCGCCGCGGGTGCCGGCGCGGTTGGAGTGGGTGTAGTCGATCTGTGGGCGTTGGAACTCACGCCGGTATTCGTAGTCGACCTCGCGTCCGGTGATCTCGGCCAGCCAGGGCCGGTCGTAGATCTTCGTGGCGGTGAAGCGGGCTTTGACGCCACCGCCGTCCGGGCGGGCGTCGGCTTGATGGGCTACTTCGTCGGCCAGCAGGTCGGCGGCCTCGGCGGGGGTGGCGGGACGGACGCGGGCACGCAGGCGGCCGCGGCGCCCCGTCACGGTCTCCAGCACCACGCCGGTCAGCTCGATGTAGGTCTCCGCCAGCACCCGGTACCCGGGTACGGACGGGTCGATGTGGGGAGCGTCGCCCTTGCGCAGGTCCACGCGCACCCTGCGTACCTGCCCGCAGGCCAGGGGCTCCCCGCCCCGGGACGAGCGCACCACCCACGTCGGGCCGACCGCGGTCTGAGGCGGGCAGACGCCCTGGTGGTGGAGCCGGTCGTGCAGCCAGAATCCCTTCTCGGGGTGCACCAGCTCACCGCAGTCGGTGCACCAGCCGCCGACCTGGTTGGGCGGGCCGGGAGGGGCGTCGGGCGGGCAGCCGCCCTTGTGCGCGGCCCGGTAGCGGCCCTGGCCGGTTGCAGAGGAGGCGTCCCGCAGCAGCGCCACGCCCTCCCCCGCCTGTACCCAGCACCCGCACAGCAGGCACGCCTCGCTGTAGCGGTTGGGTTCGATCACCTCCGGCGGGGGCGGCGGTGGGGGGCAGGTCCCCGGGTGGTGGGCCACTGCCGTGCGGTCTGCGATCGCCACGAGCTGTCCGGCGCCGGCTGCGACCTCCTGGCGGCACGAGCTGCACCGGCCCGCGTAGAGGTTGGGTCGGGCTTCCACGCGTGTTGCTCGGTGCCCGAGTGCCCCGGCAGGCAGGCGGCGGCCGACATAGTCGACGATGCGCTTGCCCAGGCGTGACTTCTGTGTCCAGGTTTTGGCCGGCTCCAGCACACCGACGGCCGCGGTGGTCATCTGGATCTCCCACCGGTCATCGAAGTAGTCGACCACCATCACCACCGCTCCCAGGGGAAGGCTGTAGGCCACGCCGGGCTCGAGAAAGGCACCGCGCAGCGCGAATGCGCCCTGGGCCTTCGGGTCGATGTCGGCGATCAGGCGCCGCCACGATTTGATCGCGCCTTCGGGCTGTGGTGGCACGCACAGCACGGTGCGGCTCGCGGCACCGACGGCGGGGGCGGCGGTGCGGGCGGCGAGGGTCGTGGTGCTCACCGGGCACCCTCCTGCACGACGGTAGGGGCGGTCGCTGCTGGGGCCCACCGGTCAGGAGCAGGGGGCACGCCGGCGGCGCCGACGGCGGAGATACGAACAGACATGGCTCTCCCATTTGGGGTGGTGCATCGCCCTGAGAGCGATGGCGCCTCGACCCCTTCAGGCTAGGGCACACCACCGTCAAATCACGACAGCTGTCGTGATTTGGGTCAAGAAAAAGCTGGCCCGGTGAGAGCGTTGTCGAGGCGCACACACCGAGCCAGCGCTCCATGCTCCCACGCCCCGCACGAGGCCAGGCGCCCCAGGCGGTCTACTGGGCGTCGGTGCGCCGGGCCTTGTAACGGCGCGCGACCTCTGCCATCACGGGCTCCCAGTCGCCGCCGATCAAGTTGACCGCACGGTTTTCGATCTCCGCGTCGGTCGGCAGGACCCCGCTGGTGACAAGAACGGTCCCGGTGCGCTCCCAGGCGTCCACGTCACTGGCCGCCACGGCCGGGACGTCGCGGTCGGTCAACCACTGGGCGATCTCGGGGAGCTGCTTGACGGCCCGCTGGGTGGAGATGTGCACCATGTGCCCCGCATCGAGAAGGGACCGCAGAGCCTCGGGAGCACCGGCAACGGCCTCCTGGAGTTTCCCGCCCTGCCAGCCCTGCCGGTCGTGGATGACCCCGTCATAACGGGAGAGCACCTGACGAGGCTTGCCGTCGGCGTAAGCGGCGACCTGCTGGAGCGTGTGCTGCCAGTCCCCCTCATAGAGCGCGATGCCGCGCCCGATGCGAATGTCTCCCTGGACCACGGTGTCGGTCACCAGCACCGCTCCGGTCTCATTCCAGAACTGCCGGTCGGGGTCCGAATTGGCTTCGGCGGGGATGCCGTGAGCGGCAAGGAGGCCGAGGACGTCGTTGAGCTGGGTGCGGGGGGTGAGGACATGCACCGCGTACTCGGGGTGCTCGGCGAGCTGGCGAACGGCGTCGAGCGAATACCGCGGGTCAGTGATTGTGTTGGCGCGCAGACCGATGGTCAGGGCTTGGGACATGAGGTAACTCCTGTTCCTCTATGGGTTGTTAGGTGACAATGCCCGCCGGTCGGCGGGAGTGCACACGTTCGGGGCCCGGCATTTCTTCGGGGAAGCGGTCTGGGAGTGTCGCCTGTCCAGCCCGTCGCGAGTGCTCGCCTGTCGCGGTTCGTGCAGCGGCTCCCGCCGGCCCGAAGTTCCGAGTGGCCAGCTCCTGGGCGGCTCCAGCCTGTGGCATCGGCTGGCAAGCCGGTCCAGGACCAGTGCCTTGGGACCGAGGCACCGTCTAAAAATTGGTGGTAGCGGGCTGCGCCTATCCCTTGTGGCCCCGTCCCGGTCCGTGCCCGGGACGGCCGTCCCACCAGGTGCGGGCGATACGTGGGTCATGCAGGTGGGTCGCACCCCTCGAGTGGTCGGGCACGTCGACGTCAAGGTTGTGGCCCACCCGGGCTCCGCCCAGGCCGTGTGCACTCCGCCATCGACGTCCTCGGGCGTGCTTTTCCTCAGGCGCTCACGACGCAGGGCCTGCCGCAGGGTCGACGGGCTCGTACCCAGATGCGCATAGCCACGCCTCCCACACCCGCAACTGCTGCAGTGCGGCCAAGCGCTGGTGTTTGTCAGGCCAGGTGCCGCCGATGTAGCACTCCGGTTGCAGCACCTCGCCGTGGTCGTATGAGCGGGAAGGCGACGGGCGCCGCGGGTCCGGATGGGTCGGCGCAGAGTTCCTTGCGCGACAGTTCCGGGTTTTGACCCACCGTCGGGTGCGGAACTGAGAGGATGCTCGCGCCGGGGCGGCTTGCAGGGGCTTGGATGGTCCCGTCGTGACGGACGGTTGCCCCGGCAACGAAGCATCAGAGAATGTTCAACCCTTCGCCTCGGTCGATCCGTTCGGCCGAGGCTCAAGGGACGGCGAGACGTGCGCGTCGGCCTGCTGCAGCAAGTCAGCCAGCCCCTGCACGAGCAACGTACTGCGCCCGAGGCCCCGGCGTGCCACCGCACCCGACCGCTTGGCGGGACGGAACGTACCCTCTCCGGTCATTCCTCTCGGGACGCGGGAGAAAGTCGCCCGACACCGCGATCTTCGGGTTCTTCCGTGAACAGTGCGGCCCATGATGATTTCTGATCTGTGCGAGGCCATCGCCCTGCTGTTGGTCCCCGCTCCTGCCTCCGCAGCGCTCGGCAACGGTGTTGATGCCGCTCTCGACAGCGTCCTGGAGACCCGGGAATCCACTGCGGACAGGCTGTGGGACATGTGGGAAGGGGCTGATGAAGATCCCTTGCTGGTGGCGATCTCGGAAGCGTGCATGCGTCGCCGTCAGGCGGACCAGGAGCTGCGGTTGCTCCTGGCCTTTGGGCGGGAGTTCGTGCGCCCGCGCCCGTATGAACTCACGGTTCTGGCCGAGGCGGGTGGCCTGTCGGCTTCTGGAGCGAAGACCGCGTACAAGCGTGCTCATGTCGCCGAGGTGGCCGCCGCTCTGGGGCGCACTTCTCGTTCCTCGCGTCGGGTTTCTCCGTCGCTGCAACAACCGTGCGGGCAGCGAAGCGTGGAGGAGCACCCCGGTCCGCCGGCCGCCGTGGACGGCGGGCAGGTTCACCCCTACCAGCGCATCGCAGACGAGCTGCGTGAGCAGATCCGGTCGGGCACTCGGCCTGTGGGCAGCCGACTGCCCTCCGTACGGGAGCTGGTGGCCTCCCACAGCGTGGCGATGGCGACGGCACGGCACGGGCTCCAGCAGCTCATCGACGAGCAGCTGATCTATACCGTCCAGGGCTTGGGATCTTTCGTCGCTCCCGATACCACTCCTTCGGATGGTCCGGATGCCGCTATGCCAGCAGGTATGTGATGACGCAGATAGGCGATCTGCGGATACCTGCGGACCAGGTCGTGCCCGCGCTTCCCGAGTTCAGGTGAGCGGCGAGCGGCCCGTGGCGCCCGCCCGTCAGGTTCGGGGGGCGTCTTGCGAAGCGCTGACCGCCCCTGGAAGGGGGACGAGTCTGTGGGCACCGGGGCCGAAGGCGAGTTCGTCGACGCGGCGACCAGCACTCCGCGGTGGGCGCTTGCAGCCTGGCCGACAGGTACTGGCTCGTGCCGGCGGCGCGGGCCGGATCCATCGCGGTCGTGGCCCCTTCCTCCGGCTGCAGCTTCCAACAGCGTTCGCTCACCCGTAGCCCGTTCTCGTCGGCGGTGCGCTCGCGCCCGTGCGACGTGGCTGGCAGCCCCGGGGCATGGGGCTTTGCCCGCCGAACGACCATCGCGCTTCGTTCGCATCGCGACCGGCCAAGGCAGATCCGTGTCACCATCGAAAGGTCGATTCTTTTCGGCCGTTGTCTCTTTCCTTTCTGATTCTCCGACAGCTATCACCGGAGCAAAGGGGTAGAAAATGAAGTTGCTGCGCGATCACCTTGCGCTTGTCATCCCCGGGCTGCTGAGCCTGGCCGCCGCCGCTTTCCTGGCTGGCCTGCGCATCGGCCTGTCCCTGTCTCCGCGTCCGGAGGCAGTATCTCAACTGGAGTTCAGCACCGGGGTCCTCGTGGTACTCGCCGTAGCGCTTCTGGCCGTGATCGCGCCCGCCGAGCGGGCCCACCGCAAGGGGCAGCGGGAGATCGCCGCCCGGGAGGCCCTCGCTCGTGGGCTGCACACTGGCGAGCAGTAACCGGAACATGGAGGTAAGAAGCTGGCCGGGCGGAATGGACATGCCCAGCGTGCTCACGATGCACACGACCGAGGCCGGGGCGCGGGCCGCGCTCGAAGCGGCCGACGAAAGGGGATGAGAGATGTTCGCGGTGTGCGGGGTGTGCTGGCTCGTAGTCGCGTGGGCCGCAGTGCGGTGCCTTGGAATCTGGCGTCTCGGTGCCGATCAGCCGTGGGCACCGAGATGGGAGGTGCTCTCCACCACATTGTTCGTAACGGCGTTCGCGGTCGTCGCCACCATCACCCTGCCGTTGCCCGTCGACCCACTGTTCCTTGCCGTCCTGGCTCTGCTGCTCACGGCAGCGGCCCTTGCCGCAGCGGTGGCTCGGTCGGCCGCCGCGCGCCGCAGCGAGTCCCAGATGCGGGCCATGCGGCAGGGGCTGGGGCTGGCTACCGCAATGCCACTGCGCCGTCCGATGACGGTAGCCCTGTTGTGGAGCATCCCCAGCTGTGCCGCCACCACTGTCTGGATGGTGGCGGCCGCGATGCATGCCGGGCCGCAACACATGACCCCCGAGGTCATGGATGCGGCCTTCGGAAACGCGATGGTCCTCGCCTACGCAGGCACAGCCCTCGGGTTCGCGCATGCGATGATTCAGTGGGTTCGTCGGGACCGTGAGGAGCGCCGAGTGCGCGCCGCCGACACCGCGCTCCTCACGAGCGGAATCGCCAAGGAACAGGACGGATAGATCCTGGCCTCCCTGAGGCTATTCGCAAGGGGCAAAGGGCTTCTTCACCTGGCCATCTTCATGGCAGTGACCAACGAAACGGCCATACTGGTCCCGGCGAAACGACTCCACCCACTGGCCAACATAGAGCGACCGGACGATCGAGGAACTATGCCAAACAGTAGCAATCGCTACAAAGCTCAGTTCACCGACCTGGAGACAAGCGCGATGACGTCTCGGGGCTTCGACAGCCCGTACATCGCCGCCGGGCACCTGAGTGCCCAGCTCACTGCGGCTGGCTACGAGGCGGAGAAGGGGTGGGGGATCCCTCTCGGCGAGGGGGCAGCGATCCAGTATCAGAACCTCAGGTACGAGGTGCTGGACGCTGAGGCTGAGAGCGCCTCCTGACGTCACAGCCAGTCGCCGGAACGTGGAGGGAAGGACTCGAAAGAGAATTTCCCGGGTCCAATCTGCCCTCGCTATCGTGAGGATTTCATGACTCGGTCAGCCCGCGGTAGTAGTCCGCTGCTGTGTGGGGTGGCGGCGGTGACCAGCTCGCACGCGACCCCGCCGCTGAACCTGTCCGCCTCGCCTCGGAGGCCGCTGGCCGACACCCCGGTCTGGCCGGCAACGCGCCAACGATGCTTCCTGGTGCAATCGGGTCGTCGCTTATTGTGCCGCGCGTCTAGCTCGGTGCCGTACCGTCCATCGTGAGGCCACCCACGAAAGGACATCCTCAGCATGCCTGAAACTGTTCCTGTAGCCGACACCGAGCATTGTCCCATTCGAGGGCTGATTCTCGACTTCGCCGGAGTGCTCACAGAAGTCGTCTACCCGGCTCACGAGCGGTGGTGTGCCTCGCAGGGGCTGGCAGCGGACGCGTGGCGTACGACGCTCAACACCCACCCTGAGGCCCGCCAGCACTATAGAGCCCTCGAAGTCGGGGCGATGGACCAAGCCGACTTCAACACGCGCATCGCTGTCCTCCTCGGCCTGAACGACGGGGAGAACCTCATGGGCCGCGTCTGGTCTGATGTTCGTCCTGCGGCCGGGATGATCGCCTTCGCCAAGGCTGCCCGGTCCGCCGGGATGAAGCTGGCGATGCTGTCGAATTCCTTCGGCCTGGACCCATACGACCCATACGCCCACATCGGCGTGATGGAGCTGTTCGACGTGACCGTCATCAGCGAAATCGAGGGGATCGCCAAGCCTGATTCGGTGATTTACCAGACCACCCTTGACCGTCTGGGCTTGTCCGGTCCCCAGTGCGTGTTCGTGGATGATCACCTCGGGAATCTGCCGCCGGCGGCCGAGCTCGGCATCCATACCGTGCACGCCACCGACGAAGACAGCACCGTGGCCAGCCTTGAGTCCCTCCTTGGCATTCGAGCCGACTGCCGGGCCTGAGGACTGCTCGCTCCCGTTCGCCCAACTCTGTTGCGTACGAGCTCGTTTCAAGACCGGTCACCCGGGCGTACTGTGCGAACAGGCCACTTACACGGGAGGGACTGGCATGACGCAATGGGCGGCGCACAGCACCGGGACGCGGATCAAGTTGCTGCGCGGCGACATGACGCAGGAGCAGCTAGCAGATAGCTCGGGGCTGTCAGTAGCTACTGTCCGGAAGGGGGAGCAAAACGGCAATTTGGGGGTCGCATCGTTGCTTCGGCTGGCCTCCGGGCTCAGTACGGACATCTCGGTGATCCTGGGCCAGCAGGCTCCGCGCCGGGCGATGGAGCGGGACGAGCGAGCTGCCCTGCGGGACATGTCCGCCGCTGTCCATGATTCTGCCCTGGGGATCGCTGACGTCGAGCCTGGTGCCGTCCCGGAGCTGCGCGCCGCCGCCCGCCGCGCCGATGCGGCGTTCTGGACTGGCGGGTACACCGACCTCGGTGCCGTTCTCGGTCTTCTGCTGCCGCAGGCTCGTGCCACGTACGACCATGCCGACGGCGCTGAAAAGGAGAAGGCGGCCGGGGTGCTGGCCGATGCCTACCTGACCGCGGGCATGGCCGCGAACCTCTTGGGGGCCCGTGACCTGGGGTACTCCGCGATCACCTACGGCCATCAAGTTGCCGTTGGCGCCGGGGATGTGCTTCGAGCTGCGCACCTGATGGCCGCTCACTCCTGGGTGTGTCTGCGCGACGGGCACACGGCGAAGGCTGTGCGTCTGGCATCCATGGCGGCAGCGCAGGTCGAGCCGCGCATGTCTGACACTGAGCCCGACCAGCTCAGCGTCTATGGGCAGCTGGTCATGAACGCAGCCGTCGCCGCCTCCCGGGGCGGCGCCTCGCCGGACGCGGCACGCGAGTACCTGAGCCAAGCGCATGCCGTTGCCGCGCGACTCGGACGCGAGCACGCCCGCGGCGGCCACGGGCAGCCCTACGGGCCCGTATACGCCACCACCCAGGCCCTGTCGGTAGCCATCGCGCTCGGCGAGACCGGCAAGGCGGTACGCCTCATCAACAGCGCCCACTTGGATGCCCACGCCCTTCCCCTGTCGACGCACGCACGCTGGAAACTTGATGTGGCACTAATCCGTACGGAGACCAAGGAATGGGAGCCGGCCGCGGCCGAGCTCTCTGAGGTGTGCGAAATGGCTCCCCGGTGGGTACGGCACCAGGCCCTTCCCGGCGTGATCGTCGAGCGCCTGACGGACGTGTCCGTGACCAAGGTCAGGAAGCTGGCGGAAGCCGCCGGGGTTCCCATCGGTCTGCGGTAGCCGCCCGACTCCTACGCTCCATAGCGCTTCCTCGCCTTCGGGATCGCGGACTACTACGGGGCGTAGGAGTCGGCTGCCCGCCAACTTCGCGAACTACTACGATCGCGTCTTCACCTCACCTCGTCGCGCCGTGAAAGTAGAGGCATGACGAAGGCTCACCGCACTCCGTCGGCCCATACGCCCGGCCGGGTATCGGTCGCCCTGTACATCGCGACCGGCGACCCCGACGCGGCCGAACTCCTCGCCGACTCCTGCTCCCAGTACGCCACGACCCGGGAATGGGATGCCGTGGCGACCGTGACGGACGTCGACCGCACGGCTCCCCTGGCGGGACGTCAGGGGTGGCTCGATGTGCTGTCGCTCCTCTCGGACCGCACGGTGCGCGGAGTGGTCACCTACTGCCCCGGAATGGTCGCGGCGCGCTCGGGTGAATTTGATGCCGTGCGCGAACTCCTCCGCCAGCAAGGCGCGTTCCTCGCGACGGCCCGCACCCGCAGCAACGGAACGCCACCGGGGCGATCACCCGACCAGACCGTCCCCCAGCAGACGATCGCGGTACAGGCCGGGAGTGCTGAACCCGGTGGCGGACCTCCGGCGGGGCTCTATCTGCCTGCCGGGGATGGTGGGGGCACCCTCAGTGTCCCGCTACGGCCTCATAGCGGCTGAAGGTCGCACGGACGCGGCAGAGGACTCCAAGGCCAAGGCCGGTGACCTCTGTGAGCGGCGCGCCAACTCCCGTAACCCTCATGGCCTGGCCGGGCCTGCTCTGTCAGGCGAAGACCATCTCCCGCTGCCTCGATCCCCGTGAAGGGCAGCACCCCCACTGGAGCCGACACCCCGGTGACCAGTGGGCTTCCTCCCGCCCGGGCGGGAGGAAGCGCTGTCGCCCAGGCCCACCAGGCCGGCGACAGCGTCGGGCGGGCTCCAGTTCGGTAGGCGCGCTGGGGCCCGCCCATGCACCACCGCCGGACCCCTTCAGTACCGACCGCGACGAAAGACACGACGATGGCCCGATCCCTACGCGCCGCACTGCGGCACCTCCCTCGGTCACCCGGTTGCGGTTCCGGCCGGCTCGCTGACAATGGCGGCACGTCGGTCCAGGTGTGCAACGGCACCCTGCGCCATCGTCGGTTGGCTCGCGAGACCGAGCAGTTGCTGGTCCGCGCCGCTCCGGTCATCGAGCAGGTCACGGGGCTGGACCTACCGCACCTGTGCTTCCGCATCCTGTCGCCCCGGGCTTGGCGCGCGGAGATGCTGGCGTACGTAGACCAAGCACGTCTGCAGGCCGCGACCATGCGGCCGAGGCTGTCCCCCGAGCAACTGGTCGAGCATGACCGGATCCGGGCCGACTACGCCGAGGACTACGCACGAAAGAGGGCCACGTATCCCGCCGCCACCGTGACGGCCGAGGACGGTACGCCGCAGACCCTGATCGCCCCCGGCGCCCTGCACCGGGCTGCTCTTCGAAACAACCCGCGGGCCCTGTACAGGGTTCTGATCCACGAGAGCGTCCACCAGGGCCAGGACACGGCCAGCCGCGGGGCTGTGGCACCGGTCTCTCCGCTGTCGCGGGACCTCGTGGTCGAGGGCAAGGCGATCCGTCACCTGTTGGAGGGCCACGCTGAGTGGGCCGAGCGCCGGGTCACCCAGATCCTCTTCGGCGGCCAGGAGACCCCGCGCCCCTCCGAGCACGCCCCGCAGGCGGAGAACACCAGAGGGACTCCGGCTCACGACCGGCAAGAGCTTCACGCGGCGGGAGTCCAGTTCGTGGAGGCGGCTGTCGCGGCCGCGGGTGACGTTCAGCGCTTCAACAAGATCTGGCGGGACCGCAGCTGCGTACCGACGGTGCAAGAGCTCTCCCGACCCGACGCCTGGTCACGACGTGTGGGGCTGTGAGGCTCGCCTTGACGCTCCGCCCCTCCCCCGCTCCTCGCTTGCTTCCTTCGCGGCTCGCCTTCTCGCCGTCGCACCGGCGCCGGGCCGCCTCTGGCCGACCTTGAACTGCATTGCTGCAGAGCCGAGATGACAACCTGCAGCGCCGTTCGCCCCGCCCCCTGACCGTGGCGGACACCGTTGCCGACACCACGCCCCCTCGCCCGCCTCTCAGAGCATCCACGGAGAAAGACATGACCTTCCGCCCTCCACGCATCGAACAGTACGGCCTCCTCTCCGACATGCAGACGGCCGCTCTCGTGTGCGATGACGGCGGCCTCAACTGGTTGCCGACGCCCCGCTTCGACTCCCCCAGCGCCTTCAGCGCCCTGCTGGGGAACGACAGCCACGGCACCTGGCGGATAGCCCCGAACCCCGACATCGCCGGCAACGTGACGGCCCAGCGCCGGTATCACGGTGAGTCGCTCGTCCTCCAGTCCGAGTGGCACACGACGTCGGGCAGTGTCCGGGTCACGGACCTGATGCCGCCGTGCGACCGCGTCGGTGCACCCCAGGTGATCCGCATCGTCGACGGCGTCAGCGGCGAAGTGCCGATGATCTCGACCCTGCGCCCGCGCCTGGACTACGGGAGGGTCAGCCCGTGGATCCACCAGCAGGACGGGCGTACGGTCGCAGCGGCCGGCCCGGACGCCTTGTGGTGCGACCTCCCTGTTCAGCACACCAGGGAGGACGGCGGCATCGTGAGCCGCTTCACCGTTGCCGCAGGTGAACGCGCCACCTTCGCGCTCACCTACGCCTCCTCTCACGCCGCGCCGCCGGAAGTCCCCGACCCCGAGGCCGCCTTCGCCAAAACGCTCTCCTTCTGGCAGGGCTGGGCAGCGGAGGGGACCTACGCCGTGTGCCAGCAGCACCGTGAGGCAGTGATCCGGTCTGTGCTCACCTGCAAGGCCCTGATCTACAAGGCGAGCGGCGCCATTGTGGCGGCTCCGACCACCTCACTGCCCGAGGAGCCCGGCGGCACACGGAACTGGGACTACCGCTACGCCTGGCTCCGGGACTCCTCCACGACCCTGGCCGCCCTGCTGGGGACCGGGCACTGGCGGGAGGCCAAGGACTGGCGGCGGTGGCTGCTGCTGACGGTGGCCGGCGATCCGGAGAACCTGCAGATCATGTATGGGATCACCGGAGAACGCGATCTGCCCGAGCGGGAGCTGCCCTGGCTTCCGGGCTACGAGAACTCGGCACCGGTCCGGGTGGGCAACGGTGCCGCCGATCAGCTGCAGCTCGACGTGTACGGCGAGGTGATCGAGACCCTCTACCTCGCACACGAGGCCGGTCTCGCGCCGTGCAGCGATACAGCGAACCTGCACCGGCGCCTCGTGGAACAGCTCGCCGACCGCTGGCAGGAGCCCGATGAGGGGATCTGGGAGATTCGCGGTCCCCGACGGCACTTCGTGCACTCCAAGGTGATGGCCTGGGTGGCGGTCGACCGCACGATCCGGCTCGCCGAGGCCGGCGCGCTCGACGCCGACCTTCCGGCTCTCAAGGAACTGCGCGAGGAGATCCACCGGGATGTCTGCGAGAAGGGCTTCGACAAGGAACGCAACACCTTCACTCAGTCCTACGGCTCGCCCGAGCTGGACGCGTCGCTGCTGGTGATCCCCCGGGTCGGCTTCCTTCCTCCCCACGACCCGCGGGTCGTGGGGACCGTGGAGGCGGTCCGCCGTGAACTGGCCACCGCTGACGGCTTCGTGCGCCGCTACCTCACCGCCGGCGACCGCACCGGGGTGGACGGCCTGGCCGGGGACGAGGGCACCTTCGTCCTGTGCTCGTTCTGGCTGGTGGACGCGCTCGCGCTCATCGGCCGCCTCGACGAGGCCCACGAGCTGTTCGACCGGCTCCTGGAAGTGCGCAACGACCTCGGGCTCCTGGCAGAGGAGTACGACCCCGTGGCCGGGCGGCAACTCGGCAACTACCCACAGGCCTTCAGCCACATGGGATTGATTCAGTCCGCCTTGCTCCTGAAGCGGCTCGCCGCGGAGCCGGCGGTTGCAGACGCCCCGGTTACCGCCACGGTCCTGGCGGTCGCCTGATGCTCGCGCTGATCCTGATTCTCACCGCGCTGCTGGCCGTCGCCATCACCGTAGCCGTGCACTACTACAACCGCTCGTGTCACCACCTGGCCACCGCGGACCGGCAGAAGGCGGGCAAAGAAGAGCTGGCGCAGCAGATCCGCGCGGCCGAGCAGCTCGTCGAACTGATGACGCGTGAGCTCACGACTGCCTCGTCGCAGATCGTTGGCGGAGGGGCCCACCAGGCTGCTCTTGCGGTGCCGTCGCCGCTGATGAACACCCAGCTTGCCCACCGTCTCGATCTGCTCGCCGGGCAGTGCCGGTCCTCTCTCATGCTGACCTTGGACGTCGCTCAGGGCGCAGCCCAGGAGCAACTGGAGCAGGTGCAGCGTGACGCCGCGCAGGAGGTCGCTCGGGTCCGGCAGGAGGCGGAGAACGTTGCTCGGGCCGCGGTGCGTGCGTTCGCCTCCAGCACCGTGCAGCGGGCGTCGAAGCTCAGCAAGCGGATCAGTGAGGGGGTTCGGCGACACGTTTCGGATGAGGCGTACGAGACGTTGGAGGAGATCGACCACCTGGTTCAGCAGATGGTGACGACGGCTTCCGGCTATGCCGTGGTGGCCGGTGACAGGCTCTCGAAGCGTCATCCGGCCACCACGCTCACGGATGTGGTCCGCGCTGCCATGGGCCGCGTCGACGGCTATCAGCGGGTGCAGCATCTCAAGATGGATGCCTTCGCGGTGGAGGGCCGGGCGGTGGAAGCCGTCATTCTCACCCTGGCAGTCGTGTTGGACAACGCCTTGAGGTACTCCCCGCCGGCGGCTGACGTGCACGTCTCGCTGGCCCATGGCCACAGCGAGCTCTTCGTGACGGTCGACGACGCCGGGGTCCAAATGAACAGTGAGAGGCTGGAGTGGGCCCGCAAGGTGATGTCCAGCGTTCACCGTGAGGACATCACCGGCCTGGGGGCCTACCCGCAGACCGGGCTGCGGGTGGCTGCGATCCTCGCCGCCCACTACGGCTTCCGCGTCGACATTGCGGTCCCCAGTGTCTACGGCGGCACCCGTGTCCTCATCGCGCTGCCACAAAAGCTCCTGACCACCCCGCCCAGCACGGAGCCCCTGCCTGCAGCATGCCAGGAGCCCGTGCCTGGGGCGCAGCCGGCCCCGGAGCCGGTGGTCGCTGCTGCCAGTACGGCGAGCGGGCTGCCTCAACGGGTGCGCAGTACGCGCTCCCCCCGGCCTTCGCCCGGCCCGGATGCTGTGACGTCGGTTCAGCCGGGCCGGCACGAAGTGGTCGCGGCCTGGAGGGCCGGAAGTCTCCGAGGCCGCGAGGAGCTCACCACCAGTGAAGAGGAAAGGGATTGATTATGCGCACAATCCGCAATGAGCTGGGCTGGCTGCTGGACGAGCAGCTCGGCACTGTCGAAGGTGTCGAGCTTGCCGTACTGGTGAGCAGGGACGGCCTGCCCAAGGCGCATACCAAGAAGCTCGATGATGAGTACATCGAAAAGTTCGCCGCGGTGACGGCATCCTGCCGTGCGTCGAGCAAGGGGTTGAAGGACTTCACCGATTGCGGCGAAGTGCGCCAGCAGGTGGTCGAGTTCAACAACAACCTCCTTCTGATGACCGCGGCCGGTGACAACACCGTGCTGTCGGTCCTCACGTCCAGCGCCCACGTGGATGTCGGCGTGATCAGCCAGAACATGCAGCAGCTCGCGGCGCGGCTGCACGAGCGGCTGGGGACCCGGCAGCGCACGACGCCGGAGTCGGGCGGGGGCTGCGGGGCATGACCGGGCCGCGGCGGGACCCGGACCTCGTCAGACCCTACGTCCGTACACGGGGGCGTGCGCGTCCCCGCCCGGACGTGCGGCTGGAGAGCGTAGTGGTTGCCGCCCCCGGCCTCAGGAGCGACCTGGGGCCGGACGCCGGGCAGGTGCAGCGGCTGTTCGCGGCGGGGGGCGGCGGCCTCGCCGTCGCGGATATCGCCGCCGCCCTGCAGATGCCGCCCTCCACGGCACGCATTCTCGTCTCCCAGCTGGTCGAGGCCGGCTGTCTGGGTCTCCCCGTCTCGGCCACCGGCGACCGGCCCGAAACTGAACTCCTGCAAAGGGTGCTCGATGGACTTCACTCCCGCCTCTGACTTCTCCCAGGTCACCTACGTACCCGAGACCGTGACGGACACGGCCAAGATCGTGGTGGCCGGTGGCTTCGGCGTGGGGAAGACCACGTTGATCGGCAGCGTGTCCGAGGTGACGCCGCTGCGCATGGAGGCACCGATCACTGTCGACAGTGAAGGCGTCGACGACTTGCAGGGGACGCCGGAGAAGACCGCGACCACGGTGGGCATGGACTTCGGCCGACTCCAGCTGGGCGACCAGCTGATGCTCTATTTGTTCGGCCTGCCAGGGCAAGCCCGGTTTCAGCCGATATGGGAAGACCTGGTGGAAGGCGCGCTGGGCTGCCTGGTCCTGGCCGACACCCGCAGGCTCGACGCCTGCTACAGCGCCCTGGAGCTGCTGGAAAATCACGGTATCCCGTATGCCGTCGCGCTCAATGCCTTTCCCGACGCCCCCACCTACGACGAGGGCGAAGTGCGTCAGGCCCTGGCCCTCGACGAGGAAACCCTGCTGACCACCTGTGATGCCCGCGATCGCACCTCCTCGCTCTACGCACTCATCGGGCTCGTAAAGCATCTGCTCAAGCAGCCCATAGCCGCACCCATGGAGTCCCAGCGATGACCACCACTGCCCATGGCCCGGCAACTGAGTCGGACCGGTTCCCGCTGTACACGCCGGAGTTCGCCGCCGACCCGCACGCGGCCTACGCACACATGCGGTCCACCCACGGCGCGCTGGTGCCGGTGGAGCTGTCCCCGGGCGTCCCGGCGACGTTGGTGATCGGCTACAGCCAGGCCCGGCGCATCCTCAACGAGCCGTGGAACTTCCCCGCCGACCCGCGAGTGTGGCAGAAGGAGGTACCGGCGACCTGCCCGGTGCGGCCGATGATGGAGTGGCGGCCCAACGCGCTGCGCAGCGCCGAAGACGACCACGCCCGCTACCGCGCCGCCAACACCTCCAGCCTCGATGCCGTAGACCAGCACGAGCTGCGCTCCCTGGTGGAAGCGGTGGCCGGCGCTGCAGTCGGCAAGTTCCGCTCCGCCGGCCGCGCGGACCTCGTCGGCGACTTCGCCCGTCCGATCGCCTTCCGGGTCCTGAGCAAGCTCCTCGGCTGCCCGGACGAGATCGGCGACCGCATCGCGCACGGCATGGCGAGCATTTTCAACACCACGGACGCAGAGCACGGAAACCAGGTCCTCGGCCAGGCCGTCGCCGACCTCGTCGCCCTGCGACGACGGCAGCCCGCCGACGACGTCACCTCCCGCATGATGGCCCACCCCGGCGGTCTGGACGACACGGAGATGGCCCATCAGCTCGTCACGCTCTACGGCGCCGGCATCGAACCCGTGACCAACCTCATCAGCAACACCTGCCGCAAGATCCTCAGCGACGACGGCTTCTCCACCGCGCTCCACGCCGCCCAGTCCACCGTGCGCGACGCCCTCGACACCGTGCTGTACCAGGACCCGCCGCTGGCGAACTACTGCATCAGCTACCCGCCCGCTCCCGTCCGGGTCGATGACGTTGTCCTGCCCGCCCACCAGCCGGTGGTGATCTCCATGGCGGCGTGCAACAACGACCCCGCTCTCACCCACGGCCTCGCGGCGGACGCCCTCGCCGGAAACCGGGCCCACCTGGCCTGGAGTGCCGGCCCGCACACCTGCCCGGCGCGCTCCCACGCCTACCTCATCGCCGAGACCGCCATCAGCTACCTGCTGGACGCCCACCCCGTAATGGACCTCGCCGTCGCCGAAGGCGAACTGCGCTGGCGCCCGGGCCCGTTCCACCGCGCCCTGGAATCCCTCCCCGTCATCTTCCCCACCGCACGCTGAAGGAGCCCACATGCCCGAGCAGCCGATTCTCGTCCTCGACCCCGCCGCCTTGGACCACCACGCCGAGCACGAAGCCCTGCGCGCCCGCGGCCCGGCCACCCCGATGGACCTCCTCGGCGTGACCGCCTGGTCCGTGTCCGACCCCGACCTCCTCAAGACGCTCCTCACCAGCCCGCAGGTCTCCAAGGACGGCAGGGCCCACTGGCCCGCCTTCGCCGAGACCGTCCCCACCTGGCCCCTTAAGCTCTGGGTCGGCGTCCAGAACATGTTCACCGCCTACGGCACCGAGCATCTCCGGCTGCGGCGGATGATCCAGCCGGCCTTCAGCGCCCGCCGCATCCAGAACCTGAGCACCGGCATCGAGCAGATCGTCACGGCACTCCTCGACGACCTCGCCTCCCGGCCGGCCGGGGAGAGCGTGGACCTGCGCGAGCACCTGGCCTACCCCCTGCCGATCGCGGTCATCGGCCAGCTCATGGGCGTCCCCGAAGACCAGCGCGCCGGCTTCCGCGCCGTCGTCGACGGCGTCTTCGCCACCACCGTCACCCCCGCACAGGCTGACGCGAACACAGCGCTGCTGTACGAGGCCCTCGACCAGCTGATAGCGGCGAAGCGCGCCGAACCCGGCGAGGACATGACCTCCCGGCTCATCGCCGCCCGCGACATCGACGGTGACGGGTCCGGTCTGACGGACCAGGAGCTGCGCGACACACTGCTCCTGATGATCGCCGCCGGCTACGAGACCACCGTCAACGTCCTTGACCAGGCCATCGTTGCCCTGCTGACCGACACCGCCCAGCTCGACCACGTCCGCGGCGGCCGTGCCAGCTGGAGCGACGTCGTGGAGGAAACGCTGCGACACGAGCCGGCCATCAAGCACCTGCCACTGCGGTTCGCCACCGCGGACATCCCCCTGCCCGACGGACAGACGATCCGGGCAGGTGAGGCGATCCTCGCCTCCTACGCCGCAGCCAACCGGCACCCCAACTGGCATGGCGAGTCCGCCGACCTCTTCGACGCCACCCGGCCGACGAAGGACCATCTCGCCTTCGGCTACGGCGTGCACTACTGCCTCGGCGCCCCACTCGCCCGCCTCGAAGTCGCCACCGCCCTGCGCATGCTGTTCGAACGCTTCCCCGACCTCGCCCTGGCCGTACCCGCCGACGCACTGCGGCCGCTGCCGTCGCTGATCAGCAACGGCCACCAGACCCTCCCCGTACACCTGGGACCGGCTGCCGGATGACCACGAACGGGAGAGCAGCACAGCATGACGGCCCTCGAACGGCCCACCGAGCATGAGGTCCGACCCGGGCACAGCCCCCAGACGTCCGAGACGCCGCGCGCTGCAGGAGGCGGCATGACGGCAGCCGGCATCCCGTCGCGCGCGTCGTGGAACGCCTGGGAGGAGAACGGCCACACCTTCCGCGTCATCACCGACATCGAACTGTCGCGCTTCACCCGCTACTGCCTCAAGCGCCGCGGCCGGACCGCCATCGACGCCGGCTGCGGAAACGGGGCCTTCACTCGCCAGCTGCACCGTTTCGGATTCGACGTCACCGGCCTCGACTTCGCCGACGGGCCGCTGGCGGCCGCCCGCCGCACACCACTGGCCGGAGTGGGCTACCGGAACCACGACCTCAACCACGAGGATCCGCCCCAACTGCCGCCACACGGCATAGACCTCGTGGTGTGCCGCCTCGTGCTGCCCTTCCTTGACCAGCCCTACGCGTGGGTTCGACGAGTCCGCGACCACTGGCTGAGCGATCAAGGCCAGCTGTACCTCGTCATCCCCGTGGTGAACGGCCACGCCACCCAGCCCGGCGGGATGACCGAAGAGGAGATCGCCGACCTCAGCAACGGGTGGTCAAGCATCGTCCGATACGACCTGCGCGGCCCCCTGGCGTGCCTCGTACTCGGCGCCGCACGCGAATAGCCACCACAGGATCTGCCAGGTCGTCGGGTGTCGAGCCTGAAGCGCACGTCCACCGCGGACCTGGGCGGCCAGTACATCTGGAGGTTCAATCCCGTGACCTCCCTGTGCTGTTGATGCTTTCGGGGGCACTTCCGCAGGAAGATCCTTCTCATGCTCTTCCGGCGTAGGGCAGCAGAGCGGAAAGCGATTGGGAGCTGTGACGCTGGGAAGTCCTTCGTACGCCGACGCGCAGGAGACGCGTCATGGTCTGGAAGCGTGGTGAAGGAGTGGCCGGTCACCCCGTCACTTCGTCGTCCTTGGCAGCCCCGCCCAGGTCAACTCGCTGAACATGCCGCAAACGTTGAGTGGTTGCCACACACGTCGCGGGGAGGGAGAGTAGACCGGCGAAGCGTCCCTCCTCACTGTGGTTGAGGAGGGACGCTTGCGGTCCTTACCCTGCTTCGGCTGGCACCGTTATGCGGTGGTGCTCCATGGGGAGGCGTCGGCCTGGACCGAGTTCAAGAACTCGGTCCAGGCCGACGACGTGAAGGTGAGGTGTGGGCCGTGAGGGTTCTTGGAGTCCCTCACATGCACCGCGGTGTGATTAGGTGATGCGCATTCGACGCAATCCCCTCCGTTTTGCCCGCTGTAGCTGCTCTTGCGCCAGCGGAGTTCTGTTTCCAACGAGGAGTCTCCTTATTCGTTGTGGCCTCGACGGTGGTCCGTCGGTGGCCAGAAGCGAGGCCTGAGCGCCTCGCCCTCTGAGTGTCCCGCAACGCTTCGTGGAGCCATAGACCGGGAGCCCTGACAGGGCGGCACCGGTGATGACTGCCTTCAGCGCGCGTCGGCACGGCGGCCGCCTTCACAAAGCGGCTGCGGTGGACTGGATCATGGCAAGAGACTGTTCCTCAGTAGCCGCCAATCTTTCAAGTTGCTCGAAGGCGGCGATGAACGGAGCAACCAGCTCGACATCGGAGAGAACACCTCCGTCCACAAGGTTCTCCAGGTAAGCGAGGTCGCCCACGATCTCATCGTCGAAGCCCCAGATCGTGAACGGCCCGTGCATCGCCGGATGAGCCCCGGCCGAGAACGGCAAGATCTTGACGCTGATGTTGGGCTGCTGCGCAAGCTCCGAAAGCCTTTCGAGCTGCTGGCGCATCACATCGGCGCCACCGACTGGCCGACGGATGACCGCCTCGTTGAGGGTCATCATCACATCCGGTGCGCCGTCCGGGCGTGTCAGGATGCTCTGCCTGGTTGCCCGGACCTCGGCATGCCTGTCGATTGTCTCTTCATCCGCATCGGACAGCCCAAGAATCGCCATCGCGTAGCCCAGGACCTGAGCGAGCCCGGGGACGAACTCAGACTGGTAGATCCAGATTCGCCTCGCGGCTGCCTCCAAGCCGATATTTGCCCGAAACCACTCCGGCACCGTCTGCTTGAGGGACTTCGCGTCCCACCAGCCCTTGCCTGTCTTACTGATGAGCGCGTAGCTCTCCAGTTCGTCACGTAGCTCGCGCGAGACCTCGTACAAGTCGCAGAGCAGGCGAACGTCGCCGACTTCGACGGCGGTCATCTTCGTCTCCAGACGGGTCATCCGAGCTGTTGACCAGCCGAAGCGTTTCGCCACGGCTGACGCCTTGAGACCTTTCCCCTCTCTGAGACGCCGAAGTTTCAGGCCCAGCAGGATGCGGCACAGGGCCACCGATCTGTCATCGGCCGTGATCACCATCTGCGCTCCTTGTTAGCGGACTTGCCGTCGACCTGACGGCTCGTGACGTGCCCATCATCGCCGCCGCGTTGGGCTGACGATAGTCGTGCCCCGGCGCCGACGACACACTGAAAACGTCTAGTGCGAAATTTTCGCATCCTAGCTTTACGGAGAGAAGTTTCCCCTGCCATACTTCGTGAGTCGCAACACACGGCATCTGGGTGTGCGCGCTACGTGATGAGCGCGCCTTGTTCCCCTGCCCCATCGACGACGAGGACACCGGCAATGCCCCAAACCTCGAGCATGCAGCTGCGGCGCCCTTGCGCGTCGGTCGAAGCCAACACCGACCACGTCGATGCCTTGCGTCGGGAGACCGGCCGGCGGCGACTCTTAGCTACCGCGCCCGGTGCCTCCGTCGCTGACGACTCTGGCATCGCTGCTCTCTGCGAACACGAACCACAGCTCGTCGTCAAACGACCCCAGGTATGGGGGGCGAGCCGTGACGGCACCACTCCAGCGCAGCCAGTTCGAGCGCTGGTCTACGTCCATGCAGAGCCCAATGATGTGCGGGCGGCGCTGGCCCGCCTCGTCTCCCAGGCCGACGATCTCGACTTTGCCCTGGTGGGTGCACTTGCGGATGATCGTGGAGGGAACATCGATCATCCTGATGCGCTGCCGGACCGCCGCGGGGGCTGTCAGCTAACCATGCTGATTGATGCCCATGCCGCGGACGTCCTGATCGTCCGCTCCGAGACTGAACTCGCAGATGACGCTTCGAATCGGTGCAGGTTGCGAGACTGGCTCAGGATCAACGAAACGCAACTGATCGTGCTCGAACCCCGGGCAGCCGAAGTGGACGCCTGGCGGCAGCGGCGGGCCTCGGCGCCGCCCGCGCCCGAGGGATTACAGGTACAGAAATGACCGCCCGCTCGCTCGGCGCAGGAGATCGGAACAGGGCAAGACATCGCGCTCAGAAGCCGACCACCTTCATCGACAGACGAGTTGGGGAGATCAGCCGGCACCGCGCGGCCGTGGCGTTAGCGGTCTTGCTGCTCCTCTACCCCATCGCCTTGCTGGCATGGGCTTTCGTCTCCACCAGATAGACCATCCTCCCGCTGCCTCCACCCCCGTAGGAGGCAGCACCGCCCACCGGGTCCGGCCGCGCCCGTGACCGGTGGGTCCTCCCCCGCCCCTCGGGGGAGGAAGCGCCGTCCCGACCGGACGGCGCGTGGGCGGGCGGGCCCCAGCGCCAACCCCTGGGGCCCGCCGCCCATCTCGGCACGTTCCTCCCGCCTCTGCGACGGGGTATTTCAGCTGATTTCGACGGAAGAACCAGATGAGAGCCTTACCTGTATCGCCTCCGACCTCGGAACGGCCTGACGCGGTGCTGTACAGCTGCCTGCACGGTGGGACTCGCGCCGAGGTCCTTGGGTGCCTCGACGACCTCACCCGGCGCCGGTTGCAGCTCACGCCGTTCAAGAGCTACGCCGACGCCCATAACCGTGGACGTTTTCCCGGCCGGGATCAGTGGTGGTACGTCGAGCAGCTGCTGAAGGTCCGCACGACGGTCCACCACCTGGTTGTGCCGTCTCTGGAGCAGGTCGCGCACCGGGTCGGTGATCAACGCGCCCTCGCCAGGTGGTGCGCCAAGATGCGAGTCGAACTTCATTTCGCGGCCCCCGCCGAGCACGGCTTCACCTTCGAGGAGCTGGCCGACGACACCCTTGATGTCCTCGTCGACCTGGAGAAGGCGCACCAGTTTGCCTACTCCCGCACAACGGCCGAGGACATATCCGCGGCGATTATTGCCATCAAGGAGCACCTCCACGAGCACATCTATCGCGCTCGTCAGCGTCGCGAGGCGATGTGCGGCCGTTCGTGCAGCGGGGACGCCGACGCGCTGAGCCAACGCATCCGCCGAGCCGAACGCGTCTTGGAGGGGCCCGACGCGACATACGCAAAACGCCATTTGGAGCTCCTGGCATCCGCACTCCACGGCCTGCTGCCCGAGGAGTGGCTGCGCCGTTGGAACGATCCGTGGGCCGCAGCGCGACGGAGGGCCGGATGAGTCGACGTCGGCACACGCCCAAGCCGGTCCGCCACGATCCTTCGGGCGGCCCCCGCAGGCCACAGGCAACTTCCCCTGTCCACACCGGTCTTCGCGACGATGCCCTCTCAGTCGGAAGCTCCGGCGGTTCGCCGCTCGCGGCGCCGGCGGCCGATGATCCGCACGTGCGCATCCAGACGGTCGGCGGCAAGGACAGCGGCATCACGATCGCATGGAAGAGGCCTGCGGACCCCCGCATGTGGGCCATGCGCGGGCCCTGGAGGTGTGAGCGGCGCGAGCTCGGTGACGGCGGCACTCTTCCGGACACGATTCGCAGCAGCGAGGCACGCTCGTCCGCTGCCCAGGCCGCACAGTGGCTGCGCATTCAGCTCTACGCCCACCACACCGCACTTGGGCCGCACCAAGCCGAAGCGTTGGTGGCCTGGCTCAACGACGGCTATGTGCAGGGCCTGTCCCAGCACCTCGAGGCCCATGGGCTCAGCGTCACGGTGACCATCGCGCGCCCCGCTGTCGCCCACGTGTGGCACGTCGGCCCGACATGTCTGGAGCGGGAGATCACCGTTCCCGTCGAGGGGGGCGCGGCATGACGGGGGAAGTGGTGGTAGAGGTTCTGCTGGCAGGAAGCTGCTGGATGGGCCGTGCCAACCAGGCGGCCGACCGGTTCCACGTCGGTGTGGCAGGTTCCGACGACGGGGGCTCCCCTCGCGTTTCTGTCAGGCGGGCATTCGCGTGCAGCTCAAGTGCACCATCCGGGAGGGCCGGCTACCACGCAGACGGCGCGGGCAAGTCCTCATGGCCGCCGGCGGCCGTGCGACCTGAACAACCGCAGCGCTCTTCGCCAGCTCCCCGGCCGAGAGCCCGCGGAGCCGTGTTCTTGTCCGCCTTCGGCTTGTCGCCGTGCACGTCCGACGGTGCTCCCCGAGTTGCTGGTTGCGCCGCGCGGCATGAGGGTCACCGCCGTCGGCCGTCGGTGGGGTGTTCTTGCTCGCCCCCGCGTGCTCTTTGTTGTCGGCCGCTGGCTGCACGGCCTGCCGGGGGTGGCCGCGGCCCGCCGTAGACCGACCGCGGCCCCCGCCCCTCTCCCACATAGCAGTGTCTCCGGCGATGGCTGAGCCCCGCCCCGCCGTCGCCGCCCATCTCTACCGCTAGGGAACTGATGGCTTTTCCCGACCTGTCCCTTGAACGCCTCACCGTCCCGCTGCCTCAGGCCGCCACCATGCTCGGTATGAAGCCGCGCTTGGTCTCCGGCCTCATCCACGAGGGACTCCTCACCGCCGCCTGCGGGGAGGGCCCCGCACTGGTCACACTCGCCAGCATCAAGGCCTGCCTTGACCGCTCCCGCATCTCCCGTCCGCTGTGCGAGGCACGCTCATGACGGCACCGCGCGCCGCCGATCAGCCAATGATCGCGACAACACTCCTGATCACCGCTCCCCAGGACCGGCTGCTCGTCACCGATCCCAACGGCCGTGGCTACATCGAGCTTGCCGGCGGCATGACGCACTGCCATGAGTCCCCGGAGGCCGCGGCCGGCCGGATCCTGCGTGACACCTTTGACCTGGAGCTGCCGGCAGGACGGCTGGTGGGACTCGACAGGGCACGCCGCGCAAGCCGATCCGTGATCACCCACATCTTCGCCACCGGCCCCCTCAGCAAGGTTCAAGCGCGTGTGGTCGAACAGCGTGCGGAGCGCGGCAGGGTCCGATTCCTGCCCAGGGCCGAGGCTCTTCCTCTCCTGCGAGCACGGTCACGTGCCCGAGCCACCGCCGGGCTGCAGGCCCTCATCGCCGGGACCGTCGCCCATCTCGGAACGCTCCCGGACGCCACCGCGGCCGTCTCCGGCAGCGCTGTGGTCATAGACCCTCAGGGTCGGCTTCTGATCATGCGAGACGGCACACGGGGCACGTGGAGCCTGCCGGGCGGCCCGCTCGACACCAGGTTCGGTGAAGGTCCGCGACGAGCCGCTGAACGCCACGCCCTGAAGGCAGCCGCACATCCGGTGGCACTCGACCAGCTCCTTGCTATCGACTGGTGTCATCCCCCGCAGCACCGTGCCGAAGTCCACTACCTCTACGGCGCCAGCACATCCGTGGTCCCCGGCTACCCGCCATCGCATCACGGCCGGGCGGATGTCCGATCCGTCGAGCTTTCCGAGATCGCCGCCGTTCTCTCTCCCACGGACGTTCGTCGCGTGCAGGCATGTCTCAGTGCACGTGCGAAGGGCGCCCTGGAACTCCACAACGGCCACCGCGCCACCCACCTCCGCTCCACGTCCTCAGCTCACGCCTGCTGCAGCCCTTCCACTCACCAGGGGCAGGGGGCAACAGAATGAGCACCACCAGGAAGGGCGCGGCGGGCCAGCGCGCGATCAGTGAGGAGCGCCGGCGGTCTCTTCTCGGCCGGCTCGACGATGGAGCGGTCACGCTCGAAGAGCTGGCTCGGCAGGAAGATGTGCCGCTGTCTGACCTGCGGGTCATGCTGGGGCTGGGTGCACCCGTGCGGATCCCCAGGGTCCCGGCGGTGCAGTGGGACGGCGCCAAGCTCACCTACAGCGCCCGTACCCGGCGTTGGGGCAGCGCCCTGTGGCGCAACGACGTACGTGAGGCGGCACGGCTGGTGAGCGCAACGCACCGGCATGCGCTCCAGCTCTACACCAACGGCCAGGACACACCAGGCCTGTCGGAACGTCTCTCCCGGGCCCGCGATACTCTCCAGGCGCCGACACGCGCCGCCGCCGTCCACGCAGCCCTCGCAGCCAGCCTCATCCAGCACGCGAGGCTGACGTACCTGCCGATCCTGTCCCCGCAGCAGCGAGCAACCCTGCTGTGCCTGGCGGCCGGTGCGACACAGGCCGAGCTGGCTCAGATCCTCGGCCTCACCACCCTCGCCGCACGCGATGCACGAACCATGCTCCTGCGCGCCCTGGACGCGGCGACCGACGGACAGGCCATCAGCCACGGCTGGGCGGTCAGCATCCTCCACGCACAGAGCCAGCTCCCTCCGATGGGAGAGATGCGTACTGCCGCGCAGGACAACACACCCCTCCTACTGCCCGGCCAGGCCACACCAGTACAGCTGACGGCGCACGCACTGATCACCAATGCAGACGGTCACGTGCTGATGGTGCAACCCAGGGAGCGCAAGGGCCGCAAGGCCCGGCTGCGTCTGCCCGGAGGCTCCCACACCCCCGGCGAGTCACCGCGGGACGTCGCCGAGCGCGCCGCGAGGGAAGAAGTGAGCTTGGTCGTGAGGGCGAACCGGCTGCTGGCGGTGGACTGGGTCGAGAAATCCGAGACCGGTGCACCCACTTCGGTGCACGTCTACGACTGCGGAGTCCCCGTTTCCGATGATCCGGCGCTCCGTCCCACCCGGACGCTTCACCCGACGGCGCCGGTCGGAGTGCGGTGGGTCCCACCTCGCCAGCTGGAGCACCTGTGCCACCGCCAGCAGGCATTCCGCATTAGTGCGGCTCTGCAGGCGAAGGGCGACCAGTCCCTGGCCGAACTGCATCTCGGCGGCTACTACCACGTCAGCGACCTGGCCTGAAGCCGAGCCGCCCGACCCCCCAACCCGTCACTATCCGACGCTGATTGGATACCGATGCTCGCTCTCGCCCACTCAGGGACCCCGCCTCTGGAGGAGGCGCCGCCCGCACATCTCGTTGTCGGCTCACAGCTGCGATACCTGCACCACACGCGCGGCGGGATGTCGGGAGAAGGGCACGACCGCGGCCCGCGTACGCTGCGCGCTCCCCAACGGGATCGCGGATACGCGGCGGCCCTTCAGCCAGACAGGGTGGCCGCGGTGCTGGGGCGTTTCGGGCTCGACCAGGCGGAAGTCGCCGGTGCACTCAATCTGCTGGATCGTCCGGAGTGCCGGCCTGTGCGAGACAACGGCGTCGGCTGGGCGGCCCGCCTCGCTGCCTGCGAGAACTCAGCCTCCCATCTCCGCATCTACGCCCTTCAGATCCTGCCTCAGCTGCTCCAGACCCCCGCCTTCACCAGGGCGTTGCAGAGCGTCGGTGTGCTGCCGCAGGGGTATCACCCGGAACGGACTTTGGCCGCCTCCTCCGCCGTGAGGATCGAGTTGACCGCGGACTGGGCGTTTCTGGAGCGTGCCAATGGCGGCCCCCGTGTCATGGCGGAGCAGCTCAGCCACCTGCTGCAACGCATCGACGCCGGACAAGCTGCGCGACGGCCCGGCCGCGCGGCGCCTGCGTCTCGTGCCGGACAGTGCCGGCCGACTGGCCAAGCTCCTTCGGATCACCGGCCTGACCGATGTGTTCGAGCTGCACAGCAGCCTGGCGGGCGCGCTGGCACCTTCCGGCGCGTGCAACGCGTGCAATGTCCAGAGGGGTGAGTCGTGATCGAAAACGAGATCAGCGGATCGGCCAACCTCCACGGCGTCATCGTGCAGGCAGGAGCGGTCAACGGCGGTATCCACCACCACGCCACGGCGCCGTCCCCACCACCTGCGCCGCACCAACTCCCGCCCGTACCCAGACACTTCACTGACCGCGAGGAGTCCCACCAAGCTCTGACCGAAGCGCGCGGCGAGGGCTTTCGTCTCGCGGTCATCAGCGGGATCGGCGGCACAGGCAAGACCGCGCTCGCCTCCCACTGGCTCCGCGGCCAGACCCTTCGCGATGGGCAGCTCTATGCCGACCTGCGCGGCCCGGCAGGCTCGGTGGACACCCCCACGGTCCTGCGCCGGTGGCTGCGGGCGCTCGGGGTACACCAGCCGCCGGCGGACGGGGAGGAGCTGATCGGCCTGTGGCGCTCGGTCACAGCCAACCGCCAGCTGGCAATCCTGATCGACAACGCGGCCTCCGCCGACCAGGTGCGCCCTCTGCGGCCCGCGGGAGGCGTCAGCGTCACCGTGGTCACCAGCCGTCGCACTCTGTGGGAGCTGATGATCGACGGTGCCGTCCTCCACCCGCTCGGCCCGCTCCCACCCGCCGCCGCCGTCGAGCTGCTGTCCCAACTCGCCGGTCGGGACCGCGTCGCGGCAGAGCCCCGGGCCGCCTCCCGGCTGGCCGAGGCCTGCGGATACCTGCCGCTGGCACTGTCCCTGGCCGGCGCCCGGCTGGCCTCTCACCCCCATCGCCGCCTCACCGCATCCCTCGACGCTCTCACACGCCACGCCGACACCGGCCCCGTCCGAAAGGACCCCGCCCGCATGGCCATCACCACAGCACTCGACGACAGCTACGAAGGGTTGGAGGCCGTCGGGAAGCGCGTCTGGCGCCACCTGGGCCTGCTGCCCACCACGGACATCGACCCGGACATGACCGCCGCGGTCTGCCGGTTGGAGCGCGCCGAAGCATCGCATCTGCTGGAGACCCTGGCCGACGAGCACCTGCTGGAGCCCTTCGCCACCGACGCCGCCCGCCCCGTCCGCTACCGCCTGGGGGCCACCGTGCGCGCCCACGCCCGCGCCCTGGCCGAGCAGGAGGACGACGAGGCGGTGCGCACGAGCGTCGAGCGCCGCCTGTGCGAGTGGATGCTGACGATCGCCACCCAGGCGCAGCAGCGCCTGACCCCGTCCCAGGCAACCTTGCGGATGCAGATCGCCGATGTCGCGTCGCCTCCGCGGGACGCTGTCTTCGATGACGACGGCGGCGCCCTGGCCTGGCTGGATTCCCACCAGGGAAACCTGTTCGGCGTCCTTCAACTGGCCTACATGGCCGAGTGGGACGACCTGGTGTGGCAGTTGGTCGATGCCTACTGGCCGCTGTTTTTGCGACAGCACCCCTACGAGCTGTGGATCAAGGCGCACGAGCTGGGTGTCGCCGCGGCACGCCGGATCCAGAACCCGGCCGCACTACGGCAGATGCTCAATTCCGGTGCGATCGGTTTGTGTTCGGCTGAGCTCTGGCAGGACGCCATCGCCTGGTACACGGAGTCCGTGCAGTTGGCCCAGGAGCACGGTGATGTGCGGGATGCCGGTCAGGCCCTGCACGGTCTGGGGGATTGCTTCCTCCAGTCCGGGGAGCCATTGCGCGCCGAACAGTATGCACGCCTGGCCGTCACACGGTGGGAAGAGTGCGGCTACCGCCGCGGGGTGGCGCTGGCGACCATCGTGCTCGGGCAGATCGCGCTGGCCAAGGGCGACCCCCGCACCGCCGGCAGCCACTTCCGCCGGGCTCACACCGAACTGCTCGCGGTCGACGACCCCTTCGACGCGAGCCGCGCGCTGGCTCTGCTCGGGCACGCCCGTGTGCTGGATGACGTAGTCGAGCGCGGCCTCAGCGAGCTGACCACCGCGCTGCGGGTGCTGAAGGAGAGGGGCAGCACCCTGTGGCAGGCGCGGACCCTGGAGATGCTCGCCGGAGCCTACGAGCGCCGCGGTGATCTCGAACCCGCGCGGCGGTGCCTGCAGAAGGGCGTCGAGCTGCTCGCGCCGATCCGGCCGCGTGATGCACAGCGCCTCCAGCAGCGGGAGCAGGATCTGGTGCGCCATGGCTCATAGGAAGCGGTGCAGGCCTCGACCGGCGTCGTGGAGGGCCATACCTCGCCGCCGCCCACGCTGTGCCCCGCCCCGGCTGGCCGGCGTCATCAGGGCCTGCTCTTCGCTCCCCGCGATCGTGTTCGCTCCAGCCCTGCGCCTGACGGCAACTTCCCGGCCAGCTCCGGCGCCCGTCGCCTGACCACGGCGGTGGCTCCCACCACCGAACCGGGTCGTCGGCTGCTTGCCCGCAGCAGTCGCCACGTGCCGTGGGCCAGCTCTCCTCGCCCTATCCGTGACCCCAGCCAGGCGCGCCATCGAGCCAGCGCCCGCCACTAAAGGACCACTATGCGCGCCAAGGCCCACTCAGGTGACGTGCCCGAAATCGAGGGCGGCACCCGGCTCCACGAAGAGCTAACACCCATCGAGGCGACCCCCTCGCCGATCGAGATCGTCACCGGGGTCTACCTGCATGCCAGACGCAAAGCGCTCGGCCAGACTCTGACCGACGTGGCACGCCAGGTCGGAGGCAGTGCCTCGGCGATCAGCCGCTGGGAGCGTGCGGTGGTCCCCATTCAGGCAACAGCCCTGACCGCGCTGCTCCGGTACTACGAAGCGGACAGCGACGAGATCCGGTACCTGGTCAATCACCTGCCGAAGGCCAGATGCGCCTCCTCCCACACAACGCTGCTGGAGCACAGGGCCGCGGGGGCGGACGATCCGAACAACTTCGCGCGTCGGGGCCTTTGGGACAACTGGAGCGACGTAGCCGACGAGGGAGCTGCACGGTACGTGGCCGTCAACCGTGTGGCGAGCGAGGCCCTGCATTACACAATGAAGCGAATCCCACCTGGCTACCGGACCCCCGAATACCGGTCGGTGATCACCGACCCCGACGTGTGCCCGACTCCTGACGAGCCCGTCGCCGACATGCCCTTGTGGCTCGCACGAGTAAGGCGCCCTTCTGGACAGCGCCGGACGTTGCTGCTGGATGAAACGGTGCTGCGAAAGCCAGTCGGTGGTCCTGGGGTGATGGCCCGCCAGCTCCGCCATCTGCTGCGTCTCATGGATCGCACCACCACCGCAGGGCCGGTGACCATCCGCGTCCTGCCGGAAGACCGCCAGATCAGTTTCACCTCCAACTACCACGAGGTGGCAGAGCTCACCATCCACGGTCACCGGCTCTTTGCCGCGGTCGACTTCTTTGCCTGGTACGAGACCCGCTCGGGGGCGGCCCAAACCCTGCACCGCAGTCTGCACCAGACCTTTGAGCAGGCACCCGGCCACCAGGACTCCTACGACCTCATCAAGAAGGCCGCGGATTACTGGGCGAAAGGGGCCGGCTCGTGATCAATGCGGCTCGCGGCTCCACCAGATCGGGTGCTCCCGGCGACCCGCCCTCGCGTTGTCCTGCTCTTCGAGGACACCGGCGAGCTGCTGCCAGACGGCCAGATCGCCGCCCGCACCAAGCGACCAGCAGCCCCTCATCGAAGACTCACGCTGCTTGACGCCTCGGCGTCCTTCCCGATTTCCCTTCCTCTCATCCCTTTCACCTCAAACGGAGATCAGCCGTGCCGCACCAGGCGCCCCCCAGGACAGAGCAAGGTCACACCCCCACTGCTTCGCAACCCGCCCGCACACCCCGCTCAATTCACCTGTCGGTCTACGCATTAAGCCTGCTCGCCGCCGCACCCGCCATGACGATCAGCGGTACGACCGCCTACATCGCATACGTAGGCTCCGTGGCCCCACATGTTTCGACGCTATTGGACTACTACGCCCGGTTCGTGAGTATCGCGGTGGCCGCTGGATGGTTGATCTGGCTGCTGTTCGCCGCGGGCCGACGCCAACGGCAGGGCAGTGCGCGAAAGCTATCTCCGGGGGTGCACTGGGCAGGAAACGCTGTGGCTGTCGCGGCCGTCCTGCTCAACCAGACTGATCCGACCAGCGCCTGGTGGGGCCTGCGCAACCTAGCGACTGCGGCCCTGTTCGCAGCATTGACTCTCGCACTCATGAGGTGGTGCGGCGGCAGTCGGGAACAGCTCGGAATTCTCCCGCCCGGCGCATCCACGGCGCGTGGCAGGGCCCAGGCTGTAGCGGTCGGTGCGACGGTCGGGCTCGCTGCGGTCATCACGATCGCGCTCGTCAACACGCTACCCACGTTCCTCCCCGGCGCGAACAGCGCACACGGCGGGTCCCAGGCTCATTTCCTCGGCTGGGAGAACGTCTGGTTTCAGGCCGCGAATGTCGTTCTCACCGGGGTTGTCGAGGACGTTGTCATCGTCGGGGCCATCGCGAGCCTCATGGCCATGGCACGGCGACCGGCGTGGGAGATGTACGCCCTCAGCCTCACCCTCGAGGTCGCCATGCACCTGTACCTCGGCATTCCGGCCGTCGGAATCTCCCTCGTCGCCACCGTGAGTCTCGCGCTGTACCGACACACCGGCAGGCTCACTTCCATCGTGATCGCACACATCACCTACGACATGTGCACCAGCCTCCCCGTACCCCATTGGGCGCTCGGCTTCCTCCTCGCGGCTACCGCCCTCATCGCGACGGTCGTCACCGGCATCACAACGCCCCGGGCACGTGCCGCCACGGACCAGGAGGGGGATCTCGATGCCCGGCGCTGAGCCCGAACGTCGCCCCAGTCGGCTCCCTGCAGGGCACGCAACGGCAGCCGCCAGCCCGCTGGACAGTCGCCTCCCCGCCACACCGCTCGACGAGATCACGGCGAGCTCGCCGACCGAAGCAAAGTTCACCAAGATGCTCGCGCGCTGCCGGCAGCGGTACGTGACCGAGACCGGAGGCTGAGATGACGACCTCACTGTCCCGCTCCAGGGACGCCTGGCACCAACATCCCTCCGTAGCTCATGTGGACGACTACCTGTGGGGCGGCGACGAACACTTCCTCGCCGACCGGGAGCTGGCCGACCGCCTCCTTCGGGTAGCGCCCTGGCTGTCGGACATGGTGCGGATCAACCGCCTCCATGGCCATCACGTCGTCACCGCCCTCGCGCACAAGGGCATCCGCCAGATCCTCAACCTCGGGTGCGGCCTCCCGCCCCACATCAATCAGCGGAAACGCCACGATCCGCCGACAACCTTCGAGTCCGCCAGCGCCGTCCACGCCGCCCCCCCCCGCGTCGTCTACGTGGACAGCGACCCAGTCGTATACGGCCACGCGAACATGGTGCTGGCCGAGCACAAGGGCACCGCCGCGGTGCGGGCGGACATCCGGCAGATGGACCAGCTGCTGACTCACCCTCAACTGCAGCTGCTCGACCACAGTGAACCCATCCTGGTACTGGCGCACAACCTGCTGACCTGGGTAAATCACGAAGCAGCGGAAGAGGCCATGACCTGTCTGCGTGGCTGGCTCCCGGCCGGCAGCTACATCAGCGTCACCCACGCCACCACCGACATGGACCCCAAGACGATGAAAGCTCTGGCCAACCACTACGTGGACGCCGGGATCGACTTCCAGCCGCGGTCCGGGGCGCAGATCCAAGCGCTCCTGGGCCCGTGGGCCCTGGTGCCTCCGGGCATCGTCCCCACCGCGCAATGACACACACCCCCTCCCGGCACGGTCCACCGGCTGCCAGGAGCTGATCACTCCTTCGCATACGCCGCCGTCATCACCAACGCTCCACCGGGCTGACCGCAGTACGGCCTGGTCACTGAGCGACGAGGCATACCCGATCAACTGCCCGCCCGCCGCCTGGCATGACGGCCTCGACGGCGGACGGGCGCACCACCCTTCGCAATCCGTCCAGCACTCGACTCCACATCTGTTCCACACACCTGAGGTGATGACGTGCCGCCTGCCCGCCCCAATCCCCGCTCCGGCGAAGCCGGTCTCGTGCAGGTCCTGGAGGTGCAGCATGGCCCGCTCTACTGACAGCCCGCCCCAGTCGCCCACGGGCTCGGCGTGGACCAACCGCTCGTTCCGGGCGTACTGGGCTGGTGAGGCGACCAGCCTGGCCGGCTCCTCGCTCCATGGCGTCGCTCTGCCGGTGATCGCAGTGCTGGAGCTCAAGGCCACACCAGGCCAAGTCTCACTGCTCACCGCCGCGGCGATGACACCAGCCTTCGCTCTTTCCTTGCCGGCTGGGGTCGTGGGCGACCGGTGCCGAAAGAAGCTGGTGATGGTGGCCACCGACCTCGCGGCGGCTGCGGTTGTTGCGGCTGTGCCGACCTGCTGGGCTTTCGGGGCGCTGTCCATGCCCGTCCTCTACGCCATCGCACTGCTCCTGGGAGCCCTCACGGTGCTCCACGATGCCGCGTCGACCGCACTCGTGCCCGAGCTCGTCAAGCACGAGCACCTGCTCAACGCCAACTCCCAGATCACCGGGCTCTACAACATTGCCGACACATCGGGCGTCTACGGCGGCACTCTCGTCATAGGCTTGGTCGGCGCCGTCCGCACCCTCTGGCTGGACTGCGCCTCCTACCTCATCAGCGCCTGTTGCGCCGCACGGATCCGCACCGCTGCCACGCCCGAGTCGACCAAGGCCCAGCGCAACCGGCCGCGAACCGGCGTGCTCACCGCGATCCGCGAAGGCATCAGCTACGTGATGCACGAACCCCACCAGCGGCCCCTGGTCCTGGCCCTGACCGTGCACGCCTTCGCCGTCCGCATCGTCGACACCTTTCTCACCTACACCCTGCTGACCACACTCCATTCAGGAAGCACCGGACTGGGACTGGTAGCGGGGGCAGCCGGTGCGGGCGGCCTGGCAGGCTCACTCGCCACCCCACATCTCATCCGCCGTTTCGGCCCCTACCCCGTGATGCTGAGCGGATTTCTCGGATACACGATCTGTGGCGTGCCGCTCCTGCTCGCTCAGCCGGGACCGGCCTGGCTGGGCGTGCTGGCTGCCGCCGGAGCCGCACGGAGGGCAGTCGGCGCGGCCGCGGGGTCAACTCAGCGCTCGCTCCGTCAGCAGCTGTGCCCACCACACCTGCAGTCCCGCGCGCATCAGACCTGCGTCTGCCTGTTCGCCGGCTCCCGGTTCTTCGCAGCCTTGACCGCCGGCGCCATTGCCGCCGTCTTCGGGGTGTGGGCCGCGCTGCTGGTCGGCACCATGCTTCACCTGGTGCCGGTTGTCCTGCTGTGGGCGTCCCCGGTCCGGCATCTGACCACGATGCCCTGCGCACCCACCAAGCTCCCGCCGACCGTTCACCGGCAGCCCACCTCCCAGAAGGAGGCCAGCCGTGTGCCCTGACGCCTCGCCGCTGCCCGCAGCCTGCCCAGTAGCGAGCGCCGCAGACAGGGGAAGCCGCGGCAAGGCACAGCCCGCCGCGCTCGACCTGTTCATCGCGCCATTGACGTGGGAGGAGCCCTGTGACCTGCAGGTCTTCCTCACCCACGAGGGCGTCACCTACGGTGGCGCCGAAACCAGCAGCGACCGCGATGTGGACGGCATTCTGTGGGAGCGCTGGGGTGGGACGCCCACGGCGACGAGCGAGCGCCGCTGGAGCGAGCACCATCCCGTCCGCCAATACGCCAGCATGGAACGCCTGTTGTGCGCCGGCTGCGGCCGGGAGACAGACCACGAACCGGGCCTCGGCAGGCGCTGGATCCTGCCGGCCGACCCCGCCGCCAGCGTGGATTGGACGCAGCCCCTGCAGACCACCACCCCTCCGCTCTGCAGCGACTGTGCCTTGACCAAGCCCTGGCTCTGTGAGCGCCTGCGCGACGGCTTCGTCGAACTACGGGTGCGCGAGGCCGAACTGGTGGGCGTCCGCGGGACGCTGTACTCCCCCACCGCGCCGCCCCGTCGGCGCGAGTTCGTGCCCTTTGACCATCCGGATATCCGCCGGATCGTTGCTCAGCAGCTGGTCCGGGAAGTGCGAGGGGCCGTCGTCGTACGCCTTGGGGCGCCCCCGACCCGGCACACGCTCAGTTGTCGGCCGAGTTGAGCCGCCCTGCGGGCTCGGCCGGATCGGAGCCGAGCCGGTACTGCCAGCAGCAACCCGCCTACATGCTCGGTAAGTGACTTTTCGGGCACGGCGCGTGCGGTAGAATCTCGTATGGCGTAATGGAAGTCAACGCCTGTGCGGCGCGGGCGGCGGTTCAATCAGTAAGCCCCTGCCTTCAGCGTTAGTACTGGTCCACCTCTGTGCGCTCGTCATTGGATTGTTCCAGGCGGGTTCTTCCGGGAACGTGCAGCAGGTCGGCGTTCGATTTACTGTGCCCGTCTGAGCCTGCTGACTCCGGCGAATCTCGGATCGCAGGCTCCCTTCAGGAGACCACGTGAAAATCCTCGACGAGACCTCTCGCACGCTAAACGAATTCCTTCTTCTTCCGGGACTCACGACGGAAGAGTGCACTCCGCAGAACGTGGATCTGACCACATCCGTCGTGCGGCACAAGGTCGGGGAGGCCTCGCCGGTCCGGATCGCCACCCCTCTGGTCAGCGCGATCATGCAGGCCGTCTCTTCGCCGAAGCTGGCGGTTGCCCTCGCCCAGAGTGGGGGCCTGTCTTTCGTCCACCAGAACCAGCCCATCACCGACCAGGCCGATGATGTGCGTGCGGTCAAACGCCACAAGGCTGGTTTCCGTACCAGCGAGGTCAACGTCAAACCGTCCACGAGCCTGGGGGAGGTCGCGAGGCTGCTGGCCGAGGTGGACCAGGGCGTCGCCGTCGTCACGGAGAACGGCAGTGCGGATGGCCGGTTCCTCGGGGTGATCGGTCTGGAGGACTTCCACACCAAGCGCCACGGCACCGAGGAGGTCGTCACCGCCCGGATGCGGCCCCGCGACCAGCTGAGGACAGCGCCGTCAACAATCAGCCTGTCGGAGGCGAACGAGCTCATCTGGGAGCACCGGCTGGACGTTCTGCCGATCGTGGACGAGGACCGGCTCGCCTCGCTGGTCCTCAAGCGGGACTATCAGGCGCACAAGACGTTCCACAATGCGTCCGTGGACGACCAGAAGCGATTCCGGGTCGGCGCCGGCATCAACTCCCGTGACTATCAGGAACGCGTCCCCGCGTTGGTCGATGCCGGAGCAGACGTCTTGTGCCTCGATTCTTCAGACGGATATTCCGTCTACCAGAAAAAAGCCCTGGAATTCGTGCGCGCGAAGTACGGAAATGACGTGTTCGTGGGCGCGGGAAATGTCGTTGACGGGCGCGCTTTCCGATATCTGGCGGAGGCCGGCGCTGACTTCGTGAAAGTCGGAATCGGCGGCGGATCGATCTGTATCACCCGTGACCAGAAGGGCATCGGCCGAGGTCAGGCATCCGCGCTGATCGACGTGGCGAACGAGCGGGACGCGTACGCCGCCGACACGGGCACCTACGTGCCCATCTGCTGTGACGGCGGACTGCTCAGCGACTACCACATGGCGATCGCTCTCGCTCTCGGCACGGACTTCGTCATGCTGGGCCGGTACTTCGCACGATTCGACGAGTCTCCGTCGCGCAAGGTTCGCGTGGACGGCCAGTACTACAAGGAGTACTGGGGCGAGGGATCACGGCGCGCCCAGAACGCTGCCCGCTACGGGCAGAGCGACGAGATTGCCTTCGAGGAGGGCGTGGATGGCTTCGTGCCCTATGCGGGCAGCCTGTACAACAACGTGGAGCTGACCAGGTCGAAGCTGACCGCCACCATGATCAGCTGCGGTGCGGTGGACCTGAGGACCTTCCACGAGGATGCAGTCATGGTCCAGGTCTCGGAGCGGTCCTACGAGCAGAACACCGCCGAGGTGCGGCTGCGGGAGCGGTCCGTCGACTCCGGCGAGTGACCCCGAGGCTCTGCCAACAGCGTCGTCCCCGACACCCATTCTGGGTGTCGGGGACGACGCGTCTTGGGGTGGCGCGATCCGGCGTAGGCGCGCCTGAGGAGACAGATGCAGGGCCGGGTGGGACGGAGGCGGCGCTCACATCGCGCTACAGGCTCGGAGTCGCGCCTCCACTGCTCGCGGCGCGAATGCCCGCCTCGCGAAAGAGCCGGTGGGCGCTTCCACCAGGAGGTACGCGCCCTCCATGTGGAGCGCGCCGGCGATTCCGTAGCCGGACGGCGGTCACTCTGTCCCCACCGGGCTGTCGCTGTACAGCGTGGCCAGGTCGTCGAGTGCGTCGCCGTAGAGCATGGAGCGGTGGTCCCCGGGCGCGATGCTGTGGGCCGTGGTCCGGCCGTGCGCGAGCCACCGGTCGTAGTGCTGGGCGGCGGTGGCGGTGGCGGCGGGCTGGACCAAGTGGAGCTGCTCCACCATCCCGGTGGGTGTCCAGACGGTAAGGGCCCGGTGGTGGCGCAGCAGCATCTCCAGCCGGGTCAGGACGAAGGCGTCCCCGGGAGCGGTGAGATGGAGGGAGGCCATGAGCTGGGCCAGTTGCTCGTCGGCGGGTGCGGTGAGCGCGCAGGCAGCCGCACGGGCTACCTGCTCGGTGGGCCGATCCGGGAGCAGGGCCATGATCTGATCGGCCAGGACTCCGGGCCCGCCTGCGGGCAGTGGGGGCGGGTCGAGCAGCACCAAGCACGACACGCGATCCCCGGCCTCCTGAAGGAGGCGGGTCATCTCGTAGGCGACGGCTGCGCCGAACGACCATCCGGTGAGGGTGTACGGGCCGGTCGGCTGGACCCGCCGGATGCGTTCCACGTACCGGGCGGCCAACTCCGGGATGCCAACGGCCGCTTCGGGTTCGGTGTCGGCGCTCAGGCCGTAGCTGTCCCAGCCGACGCGGCCGAGGGTCTGCGCCAGGGGGATGTACCAGTGGACCTGACCGTCGACCGGATGGACGAGGAAGTGCCGCCGCCGGCTTCGTCCGATGCCGTAGGGCCGTGTGTTCAGCGGCTCCACACGGGCGGTGCGCTCCAGTTCATCCCGTATGTGTCCGCTCGCGGCGTCGATGGCGCCGGGCGCGAAGAAGCCGGAGTCGAAGGTGAAGTGCACCCGCAGGGACAGGCCCTCGTGGACGGCGGCGGTTACGTGGAGGGCGGTGGGCAGGACGTTGTCCGCGCCGATCGTCTCGCCAGCCGGATGAGACAGCGCACGTACTGAAGCCGCAGCCTTGGGGTCACTTGTGTGGTGGCCGAGGTAGTTGAAGGTGATCTCCGGCTGGCCGGCGGCGGCCAGCCGCGAGCCGAGTGGGGAGCCGGGGTGGAGGTAGCGGGTGGTGGCGTAGCCGGCGCCGCCGCGCGGCACGGCCGCGAGTTGTGCGCGGAAGGCCTCCGCGGTCGCCAGCAGGTGCTCGCCGTCTTCTTGGCCTTCTGCGGGTTCGCGCAGCAGCACTGGATAGAGGCTGGTGAACCAGCCGACGAGCTGGTCGGCGGTGGCCAGATCGTCCCGGCCATGCCCCTCGACGAAGGCGTACAGGCACTCCCCCCGTGTGATCGGCTTCAGGGCCCGGTGCAGGGCAGCGAGCAGCAGGGCGGGGACGGTGGCTCGGCCGCGCTGTGCGAGTTCGAGGAGGTGCGCGGTCGCGTGCGCGGACAGAGCGATGGTGTGGTGGTCGAGCTTGCCGCGTGGTGCCCGCCCGGCGTCCGCATCGCCGAGGACCGGTTTATCGGCTGCCGCGTGTGCGGCCCAGTACGCGGTCTCCTCGTCCCCCGGCATGGCGGCGGGCGCGGTGATGCCGGGCGCGGCGGGCAGCGGCGTGGCCGGATGGGCGAGGGCGCGCGGCAGGTCGCGGGCGAGGATGTCCCAGGAGACGGCGTCGACGATGAGATGGTGGGCCACGAGCTGCAGCCAGCGGCGGCCGCCGACCGGGTCGGTGAACAGGGCAGCGGCCCACAACGGGCCCTGCTGTGGGTGCAGGCCGCGATGTAGCTGGTCCAGGACCTGCCGGTCAGGTCCGGTCGCAGCGGCGTCCACGTTGTGCTCGGCCAGCGCCACGGCCGGGACTTCGTCGTCCAGAAGGGCCTTCCATCCGGAGGTGCCACGGGTGAAGCGGGTACGGAAGGCTTCGTGCCGGCCGGTGACGGCGGTCAGCGCCGCCTGCAGCGCGTGTGGCGGAACATCGGCCGGGACGTCGAACAGGCGGGCCTGGTTGAAGTGGTGCGGCTCGGCGAAGTCCTGGTCGAAGAACCACGCCTGAATCGGTGTCAGCGGCACCTCGGTGCCGCCCGGGCGCCGTACGGCAGCTACCGGGCCTGGGCCGGGCTGGCCGATGAGCGACGCGAGGGTACGGACAGTTTGGGCCTGCAGGAACTGTCCGACCTCGATCTCCATGCCCTGCTCGCGCAGCCGGGCCGTGGCTTTGATGGCGGTGAGGGAGTCACCGCCGAGCGCGAACCATCCGTCGTCCGGACCGATCCGGTCGTGGCCGAGGAGCTCACGCCACACGGCGATAACCGTCCCCTCCACCGGGCTGGCCGCGGCCGGTGCGGCGGCGTGCTCAGGGCGGGGGCGGGGCAGCGCCGCCCGGTCGACTTTCCCTGTCGCCGTGAGCGGCAGCCGGTCCAGGACCATCACGCGCGCCGGCACCATGTACGCGGGCAGACTCGCTCCGGCCCATGCGCGCAGTTCCTCGGCGAGGGCTTTCGGCGCCCCGGGCGCGGCCGTGTAGGCGATCAGACGCCCGGCCGGATCGGTGTCGTGGTCGGCCATGATGTGGGCGGCGGACACTGCGGGGTGGGTTTCCAGGCGCTGGCGGACCTCACCGAGTTCGATGCGGTACCCGCGGATCTTCACCTGATCGTCCAGGCGCCCGAAGACCTCGAACGTGCCGTCGGCCCGCAGCCGCCCCTCGTCGCCGGTCCGGTACAGCCTGGTCCCGGACAGCGGCCCGGTCTGCGGGGTGATGAAGCGCTGGGCGGTCAGTTCGGGACGTTCCAGGTAGCCAGCACAGACGCCGGGGCCGGCGACCACCAGTTCACCGCGGGCCCCGACCGGCCTTGGGCGCAGTTGGTCGTCGACGACGTAGAGGGCGTAGTTCGCCAGTGGCCGGCCGATCGTGACCGGGGAGTCCGTATCCGGCTGGTGGGGGTGGTGGACGCGGGAGGCGGCGCACCACACGGTGGTCTCGGTGGGCCCGTACTCGTTGTCCAGAGTGACGCCGGGCAGGCGGTCGGCGTGCTCGCGCACCAGCGTGGCCGAACAGGGATCGCCGCCGATCGCCACGGCACGCAGCGGCCCGGTCCACCCGGGCGGGAGGGCGGTGAGGAAGTGCCGGTAGTAGGAGGCCACGAAGTTCACGTGGTTGACCTGTTGCTGTTCGATCAGGGCCCGGACGGCCGCCGGGTCACGGGGGTCCTCCTGGTCGGGGAAGACCACAGTTCCGCCGTTCCACAGCGTGAAGAAGATCATCGAGGTGGCGACGTCGAACTGGAGCGGCAGCGTGATCAGGGTGCGGGCCGGCGCGGACCCGAAGTGCGCGGTGCGGGCGGTCAGCGCGGTGACCGCGTTGGTGTGCGTGGCCACGACCGCCTTCGGCCTGCCGGTCGACCCGGACGTGTAGACGAGGTACGCCGCATCCTCGCCCGCCACCTGCGCCGCTTTCAACGCTCCCGCAATGGAGCGGGGCGGCGCCTGGCCGACAACGACCAGCGGCACCCCGTGGGCCGTGGCGCGCACCGTGGCCGCTGTGCGACGGGAGCACACCAGGGCGGCGGGCCGGGCGTCGGCCAGGAGCTGGGCGAGACGGGCAGCCGGTTCGCCGGGGTCTACGCACACGTAGGAGGCGCCGCGTCGCAGGATGGCCAAGCAGGCGGTGACGTGGTCGGGGCCGGGCCCGCAGGCGACGGCCACCCGCGTCCCGGGGGTGATGCCGAGCGCGTCGAGCTGCACTTCGACGGCCACGGCCGCGTGATCCAGCTCCTGGTAGGTGACGCGGCGATCGCCGTGCACCACGGCCACCGCGTCTGGAGAAATCGAGATCCGTGCGCCGACTCCGGCGTGCAGTGTGGGGTGCGCCGGAGGGAGGGAGGCGCCGGCGGCCAGCTTGGCGATCCGCTGGGACTGCACAGGATCGAGGGCGTCGAGGGCGGTGGCCGGCTGGTCCCACAGGCCCGGGTCGGCCAGCGTGGTGAGCATCCGGCCGAAGCTCTCCAGCAGGGCGAGGGCGCTGTCGGCGGTGAACAGGTCGGTGTTGTACTCCCACAGGATGTCGACCCCGTCGTGGGCGCGTGCCGACCCGGCGGCGGGCGGGCGGGGCACAAGGACGACGTTGAGGTCGTTCTTCGCCGAGCGGTTGTGGTCGATGTGCAGATGCCCGGTTACCCCGGCGGCGTCGAAAGCGGGCCGCGGGGTGTTGTGGAAGGCGAACATCAGCTGGAAGAGCGGGTTGCGGGCCGGATCACGCGGCAGACCGAGATCCTTGATGATCTCGACCAGCGGGAACTCCTGGTGATCCTGCGCGCCCAGCAGCACCGTCATCGTGTGCTGGGCCACCTGGGCGATCGTCTCTTTCTCGCCCACGCGCAGACGCAGTGGCAGGGCGTTGACGAACATCCCCAGCAGCGGCGCGGTCTGGGCCTGGCGCCGGTTGGCCAGGGCAGAGCCGATCACGAAGTCGTCCTCGCCGGTGTGCTGGTGCACCAACAGCTCGAACGCGGTCAGGAACAGCGCGAACCGGGTGATGCCCTGCGCCCTACACACCGCGTCGAGGGCATCGAGCGTGTCCGCCGGCAGGCTGGCGCGCAGGCATGCGCCGTCGAAGGTTTGACGTGCCGGGCGCGGCGCATCCGGGGCGAACGTCACCCCGTGCGCGGGCACCCCGTCGAGGTGGCGCTGCCAGTAGGCGCGCTGTGCGGCGTAGTCCTCGGTGCCGTTCCAGGCCCGTTGCCATGCTGCCCAGTCGCGGTACTGCACCTGCAGCGCGGGCAACTGTGGGGCGCGGCCGCAGGCGTAGGCGGCGTAGGCGTCGCGGATCTCGGCCAGCAGCACGTTCGCCGACCAGCCGTCGTGCACGAAGTGATGCTCGACCTGGAACAGCGTCCAGGCCCGTTCGCCGAGCCGGTACAGGTGCCAGCGCACCAGCGGCAGCCGGCCGGTGTCGAAAACGGTGCGGGTCTGCTCGGCGACGTGCCGTTTGAGCGACTGGTCGCGGTCGGCTTCCGGCACGGCGGTGAGGTCGACTGGGTCCAGCTTCACCGTCCACGGGGCGTGGACGACCTGGACGGGCTCGTCGCCCGGGGCGTGGAAGGTGGTGCGCAGGATCTCGTGCCGCGCCACCACATGCGACAGTGCTTCCTCCAGCGCACGGACGTCCAGATCGCCGTCCAGGTGGAGTGAGCACTGGGTATTGTAGGCCAGGGAGTTGGGGGCGAGCTGGCCCAGGAACCAGATCTGCCGCTGCTGCCAGCTCAGCGGCGTCCCCTTCGTCGAGTGGCGCACGGGTGCGAGCTCGGGCCGGTCCGTGGGCTGGGCGGCCCTCACGTGGGCGGCGATCTGCCGGATGGTGGGTTCGGCGAACAGGACGCTGGCCGGCAGCACCACCTGGTGATCGCGGGCGATGGAGGCGGCGAGCTGCATCAGGGCCAGGGAGCTTGCCCCGGCGTCGGTCAGCCGCAGAGTCACCCCCGGCGGTGGGCAGGCGAGGATCTGTCCCATCATCTCGGCAAGGTCCGCTTCCAAGGCGTCGCACGGTGCGTCCCGGCCGTCGGCGGGGACGTCCGGGGCTTGGGGAGCGGGCAGCGCAGCCTCGTTGATCTTCCCGCCTCTCGTGCGCGGGAGATCATCGGCGATGACCCAGGCCGAGGGGACCATGTGGGCGGGCAGATGCTCGGCGGCGAGCATGCAGACGTCCTCGGCGTCGGGGCGAACACCGTCGGCCCGCGGGGTGAGATAGGCGGTCAGTACCTTGCCGGGCCCGGCGTCGGTGCGGGCAAGGACATGGGCCAGGCCGACGGCCGGGTGGCTCATCAGGACCGATTCGATCTGCGCCGGCTCGATCCGGTGGCCCTGCACCTTCAGCTGCCGGTCCGTGCGGCCGGCGAAGACGAAGTCCCCGCAGACGGTGGTCTCGGCCAGATCACCGGTGCGATAGGCACGCTCACCACCGGGCAGGGTGACGAACCGCTCGGCGGTCAACTCGCTGCGGCCCAGGTAGCCCAGCGCCAGCTGGGCACCCGTGATGTACAACTCGCCCCGCTCCCCCGCCCCGAGAGGCTGTCGGTCGTGGTCGAGGAGCAGGTAGCCGGTTGCGGGGACGGGCCGGCCGATGGTGAGCGGGGTGCGGCGGCCGGCGGCGCCGTCCCAGACACAGGCATGGCTGGTCCACACCGCCGCTTCGCTCGGCCCGTACTCGTTGTGCAGCGACACCTGAGGCAACAGCGCGGCGTGCCGGTCGATGACGCTCTCGCTCCACCGGTCACTGCCGATCATGACGCGGCGCAGGGTGTCTGGCGGCTGGAGGGCGGCGTAGTCCAGGAAGGCGGGGTAGAGCGAGGCGAGGTACACGAGATCGGTGATCTTCTCGTCGTGGAGCAGTGCCACCGTGGCGGGTACGTCGCGCAGCCCGCCGGGGCCGATCACCAGGGTGGCGCCGGTCAGTAGCGCCCAGAACAGCACACCTGAGTACACGTCGACGGCCGGCGAGTGCAGCAGCGGCACCCGGTCGGGCACGCCGTAGGCGCCTACTCGGGCCGCGGTGGAGTGCAGCATCGCGGTGTGCGGGAGCAGCACGCCCTTGGGTTGGCCGGTGGAGCCGGAGGTGAAGATGACGTACGCCGGATCCTGGCCGCCCGCGGAGGTGCCGGGTAAAGGGCCCCTGTGGTCGCGGCCGCGGGCGGCGAGTTCGTCGATGTCCACCGCCGTTGCGCCCAGGCGGGCCGCTGTCGGCCCTCGGGCGATCACGGCCCTAGGCTGGGCGTCCTTGAGCAGGCCGGTCAGGTAGCTGTCGGGGGCGGTGGCGTCCAGGGGAAGGTACGCGGCGCCGGTGGCGAGCGTGGCCAGGATGGCGCAGACGGCGTCGGTTCCCGGCTCCAGCGCCACGGCGGCCAGTGAACCAGCGGCGGGCCGCGGGGAGAGGGTGGCCAGGCCGGCGGCGATCTCCTGCACCCGGCGGGCGAGCTGCCGGTAGGTCATCGACTCGCCCTGGTCGCGGATCGCGACCCGGTCGGGGTGGAGGCGGCATGCCTGCTCAAACGCGGCTGTCAGGTTCGGAGCCTGCCGCAAGGTGGTCGCGCTGATGGTCACTTCTGGCCCTCCGAGGCTGCGATGCCGGCGTGAATGCGATCGAGGTCAGCGCCGGAGAACTGGTCGCCGAGGTGGTGCAGCAGGTGCTTGAGGTATTGCGCCCGCTCCCAGGCCGGGGAGTCGGGGCGGTCCAGGAACAACAGGTCGTGTCGGGTCAAGGCCCGTACAGCGAACATCGGTACCGGGCAACGCATCACCGCGAACTCGGGGTTGCGCACACTGGTCACGGTGCTGAGCGGATGGAACTCGCCGATCATCAGTCCGCGGGCCACGAAATCCATCCGCAACCGTGAGTGCCCGCCGTCGATGAACTCCGGCGCGGCCTGCGGCGGCACGTCGGGGAAGAACGCCAGCAACGCGCCGGCCCGGAAGGCCTCCGGTTCGGTGAACAGATCCTCATAGAGGCCAGCCAAGGCGCTGCCCTTGTCCACCGCTTCGTCCACCGACACCGAAGCGGTCCGGATCGCGACCAGGCGGACGAGGTTGCGGCGCAGCGCCGGGGCGAGCCGCGGGCAGACCGCGCCGGGCCTGCCGAGGTCGGGGTGCGGCTGGATGACGAATCTGTCCAGCCACTCCAGCGCCTGGCCGTACATCGGGTAGCGGCTGAACAGGGCCGGTGCGCCTTCGGCGTCGGTCAGTGATCCGGGCTCGAAGGGGTAGCGCATAGCGTGCGGGCGCACGACAACTCACCTCTCAGGCAAGGAAGATGGGGGCGGCAGCGCCGGGCCACCTGACGAAGGGTGGCCCGGCGCTGCGTGTGCTCCAGGGCGGCGACGCGGTCTGGCGCGTCACCGCGGGCTAGGAAGGGCAGGCGGTGAGCTCGCGGCCGACGGTCTTCGTGGAGGTGAAGCCGTCCGGCCCGACCGGCTTGTCGCCCAGCAGCGTGACCCGATGCAAGGCCCGGGGCTCATCGGTGTGGGCGAAGTCGCCGATGCCCAGGTGGGCGGTCGACCGGTTGTCCCAGAAGGCGACGCTGCCGCGCTCCCAGCTGAAGCGCACCGTGTACTCGGGCCGGGTGACCTCGCGGAAGAGCAGCTCCAGCAGGTGCCGGTTCTCCATCGGGTTCAGGCCAAGGACCCGGTTCACCCGGGCGGGACTGACGAACAGTGCCTTTCGCCCGGTTTCCGGGTGGACGCGCACCACCGGGTGGACGGCGACCTGCGCCTTTCCGTTGACCTGTTCCAGAATCTGCCGGTCGACTTCGTCGTGCGGGCTCATGTCGTACGCGGCGAAGAAGGTGTGCTCCGCCTGCAGGCCGTCCAGGAACCGCTGGAGCTGCGCCGGGAGCCCCTCGTAGGCGGCTTCCAGATTGGTCCACTGGGTGTCGCCACCGCGGGAGGGCACCGTCTCGGCGCGCAGCACGGAGGCAGCCGGCGGGTTCACCGCGGTGGACAGGTCCGTGTGCCATCCGCCGATGCCGTGATGCTGCCGGGAGCGGTAGTGCTCCTCGTGATCGAAGCCGTACACGGCGGTATCAGCCTGCGGGGAGATGGTCCAGATCTGCGGGAAAGCCTCGAGCGCGCCGCCGCTTTGCGGGCGGGCCCGCGCGATCAACTGGCCGAACCGGCTGGCGAAGGCCACCTGCCCGGCGTGGTCGAGTCGGTCCTGGCCACGGAAGAACAAGACCTTGTGCTCCAGCAGCGCCGCCCGGATCTCAGCGACGATCGACGGCGCCAGCGGCTCGGCCAGATCGACGCCGCTGACGTCGGCACCGATGTGCCCGGCCACCCGGCCGATCGTGAGGGCGTTGGTGGTCGTCATGCGCTAACTCCCGACTCGCGTACGGGCAGGGCGGTGAACGGGTCCCCGGCGACGGCAGCAGAGGGCGTGCCGTCCGGGCCGATGGGGATGTCGCCCAGCAGCGTGACCCGGTAGAGCGTGCGCCGTTCCCCGGCCAGGCCGGCGTCTCCTGGGCTCAGGTGCGCGGTGGACCGGTTGTCCCAGAACGCGACGTCGCCCGGCGACCAGCGCCAGCGGACCGTGAACTCCGGCCGCGTGATCTGCTCGAAGAACAGTGCCAGCAGTTCGCGGCTCTGGGCCGGGCTGAAGCCGCAGATCCGGTTGGCAGAGGTCGGGTTGACGAACAGCGACCGGTTCCCGGTCTCCGGGTGCACCCGCACCACCGGGTGCTCGGCGACCATCGGGTGCGCGGCATTGAGCGCCAGCACTTCGTGATCCATCGGGTCGTGCCGCAACATCTGGCAGCCGGAGAAGAACGCGTGCTCGGCGCGCAGCCCGTCGGCGAGGTCCCGTAGGGCCGGGGACAGGTGCGCGTAGGCGGCTTCCAGGTTCGTCCACTGGGTGTCGCCGCCGAACGAGGTCACCCGCTCAGCCCGCAGGATCGAAGCGGCCGGGGGGTTCACCGCCGGGGTCAGGTCGGTGTGCCAGCCCGCCGTGTAGTCCAGCCAGCGCAGCCGGTACCTCTCCTCGAAGTCCACCCCGTAGCGGGGATCGGGCACCTTGGTATCCACGGTGAGGAGCTCGGGGAAGCCGTCCGGCGCGGCTCCGCTGTGCGGGGCCGGGCGGCGGGTCAGCGCGCCGAATCGCTGTCCGAGCGCCAGGTGAGCGGCGTGGTCGAGCTGCTGGCCGGGGAAGAAGAGCACCTTGTGGGCCAGCACTGCCGCCCAGATCTCGGCGCGGGTCGGCTCATCCAACGGCTCGCTCAGGTCAACGCCCTCGACCTGGGCGCCGATGTGGCCGGCGAGCGGTACGACGGACAGCCTGTTCAAAGTGTCGCCTTCAGGGGGCTTCACATCGGTCCCTTCTCGGTCAATCTGCCGGCCCCCGCGCGTGCAACCGCTGGGCGGACACGGGTCGCGAGGGGCCATGGAGCACACGGTGTCTCCAAGGCCCTGGCAGCTCACCGCACGCTGGTGTGGCGTCACTAGTCAGGCGCGCGTGGCGATGTGTGGCGATGTGTGGCGCCTGCGCGCCACACCGCGTGGCGCGCGCCACACCGACCTGTGGCGATTTATGAACTTCGACTGCCGCTCCTGGACGTCCGTCGCTAGGTTGGGTGCATCCGTTGGGCCCGAGTCGGAGAGGACCATCAGGGTGACCGCCCCGAGCACGCCCAAGAAGCCGCGAAAATCCCCCAACCTGGCCCTGCGGGGCTGGCTCAAGCGCTCGGGGATGACCTACGAAGAAGTGGCGATCGGACTCAGGCAGATCGCCGCAAGGAACGGCCGCCGCGATCTGGCGCCGGGCCGGAGCCGCATCGGACACTGGGCCAATGACGGCGAACAGCCCCGCGAACCGATCCCCTCCTACCTGGCCCACATCCTCACCCACGCGTGCCGCCTGACGACCCCGCTCACCCCAGCCGACCTGAACATGAACCAGATCGACAGCCAGGTCATCAGCACCTTATGTGACTTATGTGACCCCTCCGCGTCGCTCCCGACGCCCGGCCTAGCAGGTGATCCCACGAAACGACGCACCGCCCTCACTCTCATCGGCGGCACCGCCCTTACCCCCCTGATGGCCCCAAGTGCCGCCAGCGCCGGTACCGTCCACGCCTATGCCCAGCACGCGGCAGCCACCGAACTTGCCCCCGGGGAACCGGAAGAACTAGAACTCGCCGTCCAGCACCTCGGCGCCGCCTACTCCGCCCAACCGCCCCGCGATTTGTGGCGCGACGCCGCAGCCCACCGCCACCGCGCCTTCACCCTCCTCCACGACCACCGCCACACCCTGCGCGAAGGCCGTGACCTCTCCCGCCATGCCGGAATGCTCTCGGTCATCCTGGCCTGGATCGCCCACGACCTCGGCCGGACGGACTTGGTCGAAGCCTTCTGCATTGACGCAGGGGAACAGGCCAAACAAGCCGACGCTCCGGAGGTGCATGCCTGGGCGGAAGACGTGCGGTGCACTGACGCCCTCTACGACGGCCGCGACCTCGACGCACTCACCGCAGCCACCCGGGGCCTCGCCGTCGCGCCACGCAACAGCGACGCCGCCGTCCGCCTGACCGCCCAACTCGCCCGCACCCAAGCGAAGCTGGGCAACAGTGAAGCCTTCGCAGACGCAGCCGGCCGAGCCCATCGATTCCAAGAGCGCCTCCCCCTTCACGGCAAGGGGCTCTTCGGCGTCGACGCCGTCCGCATCGTTTCGTACGACGCCTCGTCTCACCGCTGGCTCGGCGACAATCACAGCGCCCGCAAGGCCGCAACTGAGGCCATCGACTTCTACAAGGCCATGCCCAACGGTCACCAGGCGCCTACACGGTTGGCCATCGCCCAACTCGACCTCGCCCTTGCCCACACCGCGCTCGGCGAGCCCGATGCGGCCATCGTCGCAGCCCGCCAAGCCCTCTCCAGCGACCGGCTCGTCCACTCCGTCCTCGGCCGCGCCAAGCATCTCGATCACCGTCTCCGCCTGCGATACCCCACTCTGCCGCTGGTCACCTCCTTCAGCGAAGAAGTCCACGCCCTCACGGCATGACCAACCAACCACCACCAGCGATCAAGCAGCATCAACGTGGCGGCAGTGCAGACGGCGCCACCGCTCGTGGAAGCTGTCCTCCGCGGCGCGCTGATCCAGTTCAGGGCCTGCTCGATCCCGCGGCGGAAGGTGAAGAAAGCGTGTCTGCCACGGCACCTCTCCACCCCGGCCCACCGCTCATCAAGCGGTGTCCGGACCTGAACCCATTCCAGTAATACCGAAGGGCGTCCGCTGGGCGTCCCGGGAAGGCCAGGGAGATGGAACCGGACTTCACACGCTACAAGGCTCTGATCACGGATTTTGACGGGACACTTGTCGACTCACAATCACTCAACTACCGCTCACTGAAAGCCGCGTTGGCGCCGCACGGCGTCATCCTCGACCAAGACTGGTACCGGGCTCGCCTCGGCACCTCCGGCGACGACTTGCTGACGCAGCTGGGCGTCGACGTCTCCTTCGACACCATCCTGGCTCACTGCGGAGAGCTGATCACCCAGGAAGTCCACTCACTGAAACCGTTCGACACCGTCGTGCGATGGGTGAGGCGTGGCAAGGAGTTGGGGCTCCGCTGCGCCGTCGCGTCCGGTGGCGGTGACGAAGTGGTGCGCGCCGGTCTTGCCGCTACCCGGTTGGAGCCACTGTTCGACGTCATCGTCACCCGCCCCGACGCGCCACGCGGGAAGCCAGCCCCCGATCTGTTCCTCACGGCTGCGGCACGCCTGGGGGTTGCCCCGAGCCGGTGTCTTGTAGTCGAGGACGCCGATGAAGGCCTCGCTGCTGCACGGGCTGCGGGCATGGATGCGATAGACGTACGCCCATGGACAGCCCCGATGTGGTAAATCGCGGCCGACCCACCGTGACCACCGACTCGAGGCAGCTGCTGAGCTCGGTTTCTCAGCCGCAGATGCAGGCCGTCATACTGGCCCGCGGTCGGCTCCGCTCGGGAGGCCGCGGCCTGGAAATCGGCGGCGGACACAACGCTGGGGTTGATGGCCGAACTCGTCGGCGCCTTCAGAACGGTGGTGTGGGTGTCGCCGAGCCCGCAGGACGGCCAGGGGCGGGGCCGGTCGAGCACCTCGCTCGCCACGCCCTCGCGCACGGGCGCTAGATGCGTGACTTCCGCAACGAGTGCCAGGCCGCGCCCGCCAGCGCACGCGCGGACCGTGGTACAGAGAGGTGTTCGTGCTCCCGGTACAAGGCCCAGTTGAACCGGACCAAGCCCAGTTTGTTCGAGGACAGCGACCCCGCGCGATGGGCCCGGTAGACCGCTAGCGGTTCCCGCACCGCCCGGGCGTCGACACCGTCACGCATGATCGACAGCCACAGCGCGTAGTCCTGTCGCTTGGGCATGTCCGGCATCAGCCTCGTCCCCAGCACGTTGCGGTCGTACATGGCGGTCAGAGCCCCGATGTGGTCGTGGACCAGCATCGCGCGGTAGTCCACCCGGGCCGGCGCCCACACCACCCGCCCGTTCGGGGCGAAGTCGGCGGCCTCACCTCCGTGGTCGGCATCCATCTTGAAGTAGGAGGTGAACGTCAGCGGCGTCCCGGCCATCGCGGCGAAGGCGAGTTGCTTTTCCGCTTTGGCCGGCAGCCACAGGTCGTCGCTGTCGAGGAAGGCCACGTAGTCACCCCGGGCCCGCGCGATAGCCAGGTTCCGGGCCCGGGCTGCGCCCCCCTGCTCCGGCAGCGACTCCGGCAGGACCCGCTCGTCCTGCCGGGCAAGCTCTCTCAGCAGATCCATCGAACCGTCCGAGGATGCGTCGTCGGTAATCAGCAGTTCGAGATCGGTGTGGGTCTGCGCCAGCACCGACCGGACTGCGAACCCGAGCGTGGCCGCCGAGTTGTGTACCGGCATCACCACAGAAACCAGGGGCACAGCAGTGCTCCTCACCCAGATTGGAGTCGAGTCGTCATGGATGTTGTCGTTGCCAGCCAAGGCTACGTGGGGGCGACGCTCGCCATGCGCGTCGCAGGGGTGGTGGCCATCGTGTTGTCGGCCACGACGTGGACCCACACCGCATCAAGCGTCTCACCGCCGGCGATTCGTACGTGGAGGGCGTGGCCTCCTCACGGCTCCGCGCGGTTCTGGACACCGGGGCTTACTCCGTGCTCGCCGACGCCGCTGCGCGGGCCGGCCTCGACATCGCGGTGATCACCGCTTCGACTCCGCTGCGGGACGGCGTGCCCGACCTGAACTGCCTCGTGTCCTGCGCCCGGCCCCTGAGCGAGCATCTTCACCCCGGCGCGACGACGGCCCTGGAGTCCACGCCCCGCCAGCAGAACTGCGTTCTCCCATATGCGCCTTGGGCTCCGCTCTGCCCTTTTCTCGACGTTGCACGCCAGCGCCTCCAGTAGGCTTTGTGCGTTCGGCCGGGTTGGCTCTGAGCCACTCGCAACCCACCACCTGCCCTGTTCTGGTGCCATGGCCTTACACCGCGCCATGAAGTGCCCCTCCGGCCGTCACTCCAACTGGGGGAGCCACGTGGTTCGCCTAAGTGCATAGACCGACTGCGAAGTTGATGGAGGAGAAACGCACATGCTCGACATCTCAGGGCTGGACAAGGCCCAGGTCTTGGCCTCCCTGTACAACAACGCCAAGATCCAGGGTCGTGGTGCCGGTGACCCGCGGGGGTCTATCGCGCTGACCGTTGAAGAGGCTCAGTCGGTCGTGGCGTTGCACCCCAGCATGGATTTCGAGTACCTCTACGGTCGGATCTTGAAGGTAGACATCGCTGGGGACCAGTTTGAGGAATGGTGCTACGACCGGGATAACGGTGAGAAGAAGGCGGCCCGTGTCATCGAGCATCTACGGGCGACTGGTTCTGTCGAGGAGATCATCTAGCAGCATGGCGGGCCGTAGCCGGCACCCCTGCTCGGTCGTACAGGGTTTAGCTGCGCGCGGTTGATTCGTGGATCTCGGCAGCTCCATGAGGCTCTGCCAGGTTGTGCCCGCCGTCGGAATGGTCGGCATTGTGCCCGAGCGGGACTGCCTGAGGCATGTCCCGCTCGGGCACCGCCCGGCTCGTGGACCTGGCAACCACTAGCGGGCTCAGGCGGTTGTCGGCGGCTGTGCGGTCGTGGAGCCGAGCTGGGCTGGTCGGTCGGCTGGCTGGAGGCGCTGGAAAGTCTCGATGTGGCTACACCATGCGCCAGCAGTCCCCACTCCTCGGCCGCTGCCCGGCCTCGATGGCCGGCGACGGTTCCCGCGCAGCCCAAGGCCGAGAACGGCCTCGGTGGCCAAGATCAGCACGGAGCTCGGCCGCCAGCGCGTCGAGGACATCGGCGAGCTCCTGCCGGATGCGGACCGCGGCGGTGGGGAGCACGATCTGTGGGTCAGCGGTTCGCTTCCCAGTTGGCCGGAGTGAGCAGGGGGTGTTCCGTTGTTCCTGCGGGGGTGAGCGAGCATGACCAGGCAGTGAGCTCGGGGCGGCCATCGCGGTCCCATGCAGTGATGTGCTGCTCCACGTGGTCGGCAAGGGCCTGCGCTGCGGGGTCGGGTGTGGGGTGGAGCCCTCCGGGCTGGACGAACACCGCGGTGGTGTTCTCGTCGACGAGCGCGCATCCGGTGTAGTCGGTGGTGCCCTCGGCGCTCGCGCAGGTGGTACGTGTGTCGCGGGCCGCCAGGTGCATCCAGAGGTCGAGGTAGGAGCCGCGGGGGTCCAGGCTTCCGGGGGTGGGGTGGGGGCGGGCCGCGGAGGGGGGAGGGACGGGAAGGTGTTGTCCGCGGGTGGCCGGGGAGGTGGTGGCTCCGGCGTAGAGGGGCCCGGTGGCATTCATGAAGTCGGCGTTGGCCATGAGCTGTCCAGCGAGGCTGCCGTCGCCAGCGTGGGTGACTCGGAGCAGGGGATGGAGGCCACCGTGCGCGACCGGGGCGAGGACGGCACCGCCCGGGGCGAGTTGGTCGAGCCAGACCGGAGGGATCCCCGCGATGCCGCAGGTGACGAGGATCAGATCGTAGGGGCCGCCTTCCGGATGCCCGAGGTAGCCGTCCCCCGTGTGGACGGTGACATGCTGGCTGCTGGCGCGGGCGAGGGCTTCTCGGGCTTCCGTGGCGACGAGGGGAGACGCTTCGACGGTGTGGACAGTGGTGCCGGTGATGCGCGCGATCAGTGCGGCGTTCCATCCGGTCCCGGCACCGATCTCCAGGACCTTCGTGCCGGGCCGCAGCCCTGCGGCTTCCAGCATCTTGGCGACGATGGAGGGCTGCGAGGTGCTGGAGAAGCCACCGGCAGCGTCGGCAGGGGTGTGGGTCATGATGCCGCGGTCGGTGTAGGCGAGGTGGAGAAGCTCGTCGGTGGGCTGTTCGGGGTCGATCGCCGTGTGCTGGCCGGCGGCGTAGTGCCCGGCGATGAACAGGTGCCGGGGCACCGCTTCGATGGCCGCGGCCACCGGCTCGGAGCGGATGGCGTTCTTCGCCCGCAGCTCGGCGGCGAGTGCTTGTGCCTTGGGCATCCAGTCGAGGGCTGTGGTCATCGCTGCGTGTTCTCCCGGGGGCTGTGTCGGGTGACGGGTGTGTAGGTGCGGGTCGGGTCGCTCGGCTCCCCGGCAGGCCGGCCGTCAGCCTCCAGCCAGGCGTGGACCTGGGTAGTGCCGGGCTTGATGCCGAGCACCAGGTCAGGGGTATGGCCGTGGGCGCGGCAGTAGAGCAGGGCCGCTACCGAACGGGGCAGGCACGCACGGAGACCGCCGAGGTGGAGGTTGGCGGTGCAGACTGCCAAGACGGCGTGTTCGACCTCGGCGGTCGTGGAGGGGCGGGCCCCGTGCTGGGCTCGGGCCAAGGTGCGTTTCAGCCGGGGCGTGGTGGCGCTGATCCGCGGCGCGAGTGCCGCCGCCGTACGGGCCAGTACGCGCTGCCGCAGGCCGAGCGGGATTCGGGGCGGCAGCGCGACGGGAAGGCTCATCGCGTCATGTCCCTCGGAGAAAGGGCCACCCGACACTGCTGCACTGTGCCGGTCTCCTGGAGCTGGCCGAGGAGGACATCGAGATCTGCGCGCAGCGAGTCGGAGGGAACGCAGGGCCAGCGGCGTGCCAGTTCCTCCTCGGCGTGGGCGACGGTGCCGCCGTCTGCGAGTGTGGACAGGGCCACTGCCGCGGTGGGATTGAGGGTGAAGACCTCGCCGTCGGCGCTGACCAGGGTGCCGTGGCCGGTCGCCGGGTCGGTCAGGACGCGCGCTCCGGGTGCCAGGGTCAGCATCGTGCCTCCACAGGGGAATCGAGAGTCGGCAGGGGATGGTTGTCCGCGGTGCGGGCCCAGATCTCGCACATGACGGTCAGGTGCAGCAGCAGGTCGGTGCGCTCGTCTGCACGATCCCAGCTGGTGAGCGCCGCCCGCAGGCGATCGGGGTCAATGAGTCCGTATGAGGCGAGCCGGCAGTCCGCGTCCAGCAGACGTGCGAACGTCTGGCGCATGGCGGCGGCTGCGGCCGTCGTGTCCGCGCTGTAGCCGCCCTTGGTGCGCCGGGCGAGGTAGGTGGCGGGCACGATGCCGCGCATCGCCGCGGTGAGGAGCGGCTTGTTCTGATAGGGGCTGGTGCGGGCCTCCGCGCGGGTGGACAGTGCGGCCTCGATGACCTGCTGGTCGGCGTACGGGTAGCCGATCCGGATACCGAACGGGGCGGCGGCATCGGCCTGGAGCCGGTTCCAGCGGGCCAGTGCTCGGATGGCTGCCATCGCGGTGTGCTGGTGCGGCCGGTCATGCAAAGGTTCCGCGGCGTCGGCTGCCGTGCTCACCGCGTCGGCCAGCACCGTGCGGGCCGACGCGGTGAGCCACGGCGGGACGTGCGGTCCGGCTTCCCACCCGAAGGACTCGTCCTTGCGCGTGAGACACCCGGCGAGCCACGCCGCGTACGGCATCGGCGCCACGGCCTGCAACCGGACCTGCCTCACCGACGAGCCCCACAGGGCAGCCCACCCCTTCATGTGCTGGCGGGCGGTGTGCCGGTCGCGGCGACGGGTGTAGGACAGGTAGGGCAGGGCAGTGAGCGTCAGTTCATCTCCGCCCTTGCCCGACAGCAGTGTCCTTACTCCGGTCCCGGCGGCGTGACGCCACCAGAAGGCCGAACGCAGAGGGCTGGCGGCGGAGGGAGACGGCGCGTCCAGCACGAACGGCGCGTCCATGCCGGCGAACTGGGGCGGTACGGCGCCGACTTCGAAGATGTCGTGGGAGGCGCCGGGCTGGGACGCGGCGGCCAGGCGGGCCCAGTCGGTGTCGTCGTTGGCCGGGTCCGCGGGGGCCCGCGTGAAGTTGGCCAGCCGCTCACCGCCGACCTCTTCGTAGGCGAGGGCGGACAGGGCGGTGCTGTCAGCACCTCCGGACAATTCGCAGCCCACCAACGGTTCGCCGCGGGTGCGCACGGCCACCGCGCGGCGCAGTGCGTCCCGCAGTACCGGCGCCGCTTCGGGCAGAGCACGTTCGTCGTCAGGGGCAGTCCACCATCGGCGAACCGCCACTGCTTGGCTGCCCTCGACGTACCCGACGCTGCCCGGTGGCACCGCCCGCACGCCCTCGTAGGGGCTGGAGCCGGATTCCGTCAACGCCAGTGGAGGGACCGGACCGAGCAGGTGCATCGCGAGGTGCGAGGGGTCGACGCGTACGGTGCCGGCCGCCTCGGCCAGCAATCGCGCGTGATCCCCGAACACCACCGCACCGTCGACCCGCGCCCAGAAAACCGGCCGCATCCCAGCCACATCCCCACACACCCAGGTACCACTCCCCGTGGCCAGGACGGCGTGGTAGCTGCCCGCCCCGCGCATAAGCGCCACGACGGTGCCGATCGGGTCCCCCGGGGACAACGCGTCGGCCAGCTCCTGCTCACCGCCCTCGTGCGTCCCGAGCAGGGCCGCGGACCCACCGGCCGCGTGGACCGCGACGAGGGTACGGGCGGAGCGGCCGATGATCCACGGCCTACCCTCCCGGCGTGCCAGGATCTGGACGCCGGAGTCGATTGCCTGGAAACGGGCGGTGGCCCGCTGTGCTGCCGAGGAGTTCCCCGGCAGCACAACGAACCACTCAGCAGTGCATGTCATCCCTACTGCCACTTCACGGTGTGGTAGTCACCGTCGTCGCTCTGGCCCGTCGAGTACGAGCCCTCGGCCAGCGACGCCAGAGTCCCGGACCGCACCGCGCGCGGCGGCGCGTAGGCCGCGACGGAGCCGATGAAGCCGACAGCATCCTTCTTCTGCTGCTCGGGCTGCTCACTCATGTCCTTCTCCTTCTCACAGATGCGCTTCAGCTGATGCGGAATGCCTCCCCGGTGCTCCAACAGCTGCGCACCGGGGAGCAACCACCGTTCCGAAACCGCCGAACTCCGTTATTCACAGGGAGCGTTAGGTCTCAGCCGGTGGCTGATCAGCAGTCAACCGCAGACACCGATACAGCGGTAGCGTGTCGGTCACGTTAAGTGGTTCAACGTGTTCAACGAAGAGGTGCTGATGGCCAAACGCATGCCGAACACCCAGCTCAAGGACCTCGTCGACGAGTCGGGCCTGACCTACGCGGCCCTTGCTTCTGCCGTCCGGGCGGTGGCCGCCGAATGTGGCACGGTGCTGCGCACCAGCAAGTCGTCCATTGCACACTGGATCTCGGGAATGCCACCGACGGGGGACACCGGCCGATTCCTTGCGGTCGCGCTAACCCGCGAGGTCGGTCGACCGCTGACCCTGCGCGACCTGGGCCTGCCAGCCGGCTGCGAAACTGACGACGTCGGGCTGTCGATCACAGACGACCCGTTGGAGGCCCTGATGCCGATCTGGAGGGGCGACTTGGACCGTCGACGTTTTCTGTCCGGCGCGGCGTACTCGGTGGCGGCGGCGGTCCTGCCGCTGGAGCACGTCACCGATATTGCCTCCCGCGCAGCCAAGGCCCGCACCGGTGCCCGGGTCGGACACGCTGATGTCGCCGCAGTGCGCGACATGGTCTCGATGTTCGCGGTGATGGACGAACGCCACGGCGGCCAGCACGGCCGCTCCGCACTGGTGCAGTACCTGATGTCCGACGTCGCGACCCTGTGCCGGGGGCGGTTCAGCTCCGAGGACGACCACCGGCACATGCTCTCCGCCGCCGCGGTAGGTGTTCACCAGGCCGGTTGGCGCGCCTATGACGGTGGGGAGCAGGGCCTCGCACAGAGGTACTACCTCCAGTCGTACGCCCTCGCCCGCGAGTCCCAGATCACCGGGCACGACGCGTTCGTCATGAGGACCATGTCCCAGCAGGGCATGAAACTGCACCGCGCGGAGCACTGCCTGTCCCTGGCCGCATCGGCCGTCGACAAGGTCCGCGGACGGGTCGACGCCCAGACCGAGGCGCTCTTCGCCGTCACCCACGCGCACGCTCTCGCCGGTGCCAGCCACCGGCAAGAAGCCGTCCGAGAGCTTGAGCGCGCCAGCACCGCCCTGGACGCGGCGGCTGGTGACGCCGTTCCGTTCTGGGCGCTGTCGTGGGGGCCACCTGCTGCCACTGTCCGTAGCCGCACCGCGAAGGTATTCGAGACGTTGGGTGACCGGCCGCGGGCCGCGGCGATGTACGGTGCAGCAGCGCGGAGCCGCCCCCCAGGTACCTACGCGCGGATCGTCGCCCTGGACCTCGTCGCGCAGGCCGAGCTGCAGGCTGCTGAGGGCAGCATCGAGCAGGCATGTGCCACCTGGGGCCGCGCGATGGACCACATGGACGGCGTGCAATCGAGACGAACCCGCAAAGCCATGGACAACATGCGCCGGAGCCTGTCCCACTTCCGCATCCGCGGACTAACCAGCGCTATCGAACTCGACGAACGCGCACGCGACTTCCTCGGCAATCGTCGCTGAGAGCTTCCCTGCCTGCGGCTGGGGGGCGGCACCTCCGGGTGGAGCTACCGACCGCTCGGCCGTGTGCCCCGGCGGCACGGTGCCTCCGGCTCGGCTTTCTGCCCCTGCCGCCGCATACCTGCAGGCCAAAGGGCACTGCAGGCTCAGGGGCTGGGAGAGCCCAGCGACGGCAGCGTCGGCTGGACGTCGTCGCGCCACCGGGCCCAGTCTCGCCTATCCGTTCGGGGCGACGTCGTCGAGGATTCCACATCGCATACGACCAGCAACTCGGATTACCAGCAGTATCCGCATCTCGCCAGGCTGAGCATCGGCCAGTTGTCGGTACCGACGAACAGCAGAGAGGCAAGGCATGATCATCTGGCTCAATGGGCCCTTCGGTGTCGGCAAGAGCACCACCGCCCAACGACTCCACCAGCAGCTCCCCACCAGCCTGATCACTGACCCCGAGGAGGTCGGCTTCCTGCTGCGCAAGAGCATCGGCGACCACCCCAGCCGGCAGAAGGACTTCCAGGACTACCCGGCATGGCGCACCCTGGTCGCCAGCGTCTGCGCCGAGCTGGACCACTACACCCAGGGCGAGCCGGTCATCGCGCCGATGACGCTGCTGCGCCAGCGGTACGCCGAGGAGATCTTCGACGCCCTGGCCAAGGCCGACGTCGAGTTGCGTCACCTCCTCCTGCACGCCGACTCCGACACCATCCGGACCCGCATCGACGGCAGCATGGAGTTCCCCGGCGACGAGGAGCGCAGCGAGAAGGTCCGTGCGTTTCGCCGCCGCAAGATCGTGGACTACGAGCAGGCGTACGCCTCCTGGCTGAGCGAACGGGCCGATGTGATCGACACCACCGCCCTCAGCCCGGACGAGGTCGTCGCCCAGGCGCTCACCGTCCTGCACCTGTCGTGAACGGCAGGGCGATTGCCCGGATGGCCGGGCCGGCCGAAGTGGTCGCCGACCACAGCTGGCCCGGCACGTCCACCACAGTGCTCCGCCTTCGGGCCACCGACGGACGGCAGATGATCCTCAAGACCAACACCAGCACCGACAGCTTCCGGCGGGAACGCAAAGCCCTCTCCTACTGGGCTCCGGCACTCGGCGCGAGTGCACCCCAACTGCTCGACGCTGACGGGGACGCCCAACTCCTGCTGATGTCCTCGGTGCCGGCCAGCCTCTGCAGTCACTCGCCCTCACTCCGCGGCAGGAGCGTCACGCCTACGGACAGGCCGGCGCTCTGCTCGCCCGCTTCCACGACACCGCGCCCCGCACCCTCCTGCCCACGTTTGGTGCCGAGCGCGCCGCCTCTCCACCATTAATTCTGCCGGTTCTGGGCGACCAGATCGAACCGATGGAACTGCACCAGCACTTCCTCGATACGCGGTCAGCGCCGCTCGACGCTGAAGCCGCTGTCGTGGAGAGCCGCATTCCACCGATCCCGGTCAAACCACTTGGTGACGTCGGGCGACATCGTCGTGATCTGCTTCATCCGGTCGCTCCAGTCATGGCCGGACGGTCCGCGGCTGCCTTCGCAACCCTCGCACCCGTCCTCACCGTGGATGTGACCGGCCATCCACGCGTTCACGGCGACGTTGATGATAACCGCATAGAGGTCACCGCCGGTCCGTACCAGCGAGTCCGGGACTCCCGCGAGCAGCAGGGCGAGTTCAGGATTGTCGACTGGCGGCATGGGAGCCACGCCCACGCCAGCGCTGTCGCTGGACTCCTCGAACTCCCTCTGCTGCTTGGCGATGGCCGCGGCGAGTCCGGCCGCGTCGAAGTACCGCCAGGCGGACCGTTCCTGGATGCCCAGCCGGGCGGCGACCTCGGTCATGTTCGATTCGATGACGTCTGCTACAGCCCCGGACCGCACTGTCACCCCGAGGCGGGCGAGCTCGGCCAGCGTCTGCGCGACGGCGTCCTTGAAAGCTTTGGTATTCCTCACAGGAGCAGCGTAGTGCCGCCCTCGTACCGGCCGCACCGGCCCAGATAGACGTCGAGTCAGCCCGTTGGTGGCTGTGAGATGGTCCAGCGGGCGCGTATTCCGTCAGTTTCAATACCCGACTCCACCATTAGGTGCCCAGTGGGATCACGAGGAACTGACCCGGACCCTGGTCAAGCTCCGCCCGCCGCGCCCCCGGATGACGGTGATCCGAGCCGTCCTCGTCGACCAGGAACGGGCCTGGCGAGACACGTACACGTGGACGGTGATTGCCGAGGTGCCGCTCGGCGAAGGCGGCGCTCAGACGTAGCCCCGTCGGCCGCACCGATGCGTGCCAACGCCCCGACCTCAGTACGAAGACGATGAAAGGCATTCCTGTGCAGATAGCGACCGGGGAACTCTCCGGCGGTGGCCGCCCGTCCGAGGACCGCATCCTCGTCAATGCCGATTCCACCCTGGTAGTCGTCCTCGACGGCGTCTCCACCCTCACCGATGAAATCCCCCGTGGCGGCTGGTACGCCCAGACCCTCGGCGAGGAGGTCATCACCGTTCACGACCGCGCACAGCACCTCGACCTGCGCATCACGCTCCACGAGGCCCTGACCACGGTGGCCAGCGAGCACGGCCTGGTCCCGGGGGCCTCGCCGGCGGCCACCGTGGCGATCGTGCGCCACCGCCCCCACGACCACATGGTCGACGCGCTCGTACTCTGCGACACGCCCGTGGTCGTCGAGCAGCACGACGGCTTCGAGGTGCTGCGCGACGAGCGCCTGGAGAACCTCGTCCGCCTCTCCTCCGCCCGGGACGTCATGTTCGAGCAGCTCCGCGCCGGGTGCGGGTTCACCGCTCCCGAACACCGCCGGGTGGTTCAGCAGTTGCGAGAACACCAGATACAGCACATCAACCAGGGCGTTGACCCGCTGGCGTACTGGGTGGCCGAGGCCACGCCGGCAGCCGCTCGCCACGCCGTCGTGCGCTCCTGGCCGGTCTCGGACATCAAACGCATGTGGGTCATGACGGACGGTGCCCTGGCCGGTGTCGAGCCCTACGGGCTCTGGTCCTGGGACGCCTTCGCCGACGCCTGCACCGCGATCGGCCCCCAGCAGGTGGTCGAGACCATCCACTCCTACGAGCACGACGACCCGAGCGGTATCAAGCACCCCCGCTACAAAGTGTTCGACGACAAGGCCCTCGCGTGCATCGGCTTCGGGCCGATGGCATGAGCAGCCCGACGCTGGTCTGGGCGCATGGACGCCCCGGCGAACCTGGCCGGGCGCCCGCTCCAGCGAGGACCGCCAAGGGCCCCGGGCGAGCGGGAGGAGGCATCAGCGGCGCACTCTTGATGGTGCCGTGCAGCCGCAGCTACAGGAGTGTCGGCGTTTCGGCCATGCCTCGCCACCTCGTGCTCTTGTGCGAAAAGGGCGCGACAAGGGTCGGTGCACTGCACACCTTGGGAAATCCGCTGGATTGCAGGGTGCGCAACCCGTCCGAAAAGAACAGGTGCTCGAAATCGTGCGGCGTCGTTGAACATGCCGACGTCGCCACCAGGCCCACGAGGGGGAACACATTGATGCCAGTCGAACCAGGCAGCGACGAGACCGCGAGTCCGCCGAAGGCCGGAGCCACGGACAGCATCTCGGATGCTGAGAGGGAGCTGTACGGTGGCCGGCTGCGCTACGACCAGTCCTACGTCCAGCATGAAGGCCCGCTGACTCGGCTGAAGTTCGGGCGTATGGCGGCCGCTCTGCCGCACATGGTGGGCATGGTGCTGCGCACCGGCTGGACGGCGGACCGGCGCGCGCTGATGGGGGTCGTAGCGGCCGAGCTCGGACAGGGTGTGACGGCTGGGTGGGGGCTGGTGGCGGTCAACAGCGTCCTCACGCAGTTGTTCGCTGACGGTCCGACCGTGGACAAGCTCCGCGACGCGATGCCGTCGCTGGTGGCACTGGCGGTCGCGGCGGTGGCCACCGCCGTGCTGTCGGCGTGGTCGACGGCGATGTCGGGCCGGCTGGAGCCGCAGGTGGAGCGGGCGGTCTCCGCCCGGTACTACACGGCCGTCACCGGTGTGGAGGTGGAGGCGACCGAGCGGCCGGAGGTCCAGCGGATACTGGAGGCGGGCAAGTTTGGCACCGACTCCGCCCGCAGCATGTTGCGGCTGTCCGTCGGCGTGGGCAACGTGGTGATCGGCATGGCGGCAGCCGCGGTCGTGCTCGCGGCGCTGCACTGGGTCCTGCTGCCGATGCTTCTGGCGATCGCCCTGCCCAAGGGATGGGGCGCGGTGCGCTCCGCGCGTCGTGACTACCTCTCCCGGATGAACTGGGTCGACCACCGCAGGGCGATCGCCTCCCTGCTGGCCTACCTGACCCGCCCGCACGCCGCCGGTGAGATCCGCGTGCACGCCGCCGGCACGAAGCTGTTGGCCAGCTACGAGGAGATGTCGCGGCAGACGGAGGCCGAGCAGCGGCGCCTTGCCCGCGCGCAGGCCTCGACGGATCTGGTCGCGGGAGCGTTCGCCGGCGTGGCGTCGCTGGCCTGCTATGGCGTGCTGTGGTGGCTGCTGTCGACCGGTGGTCTGCCGCTCGCCGTGGGAGGGACCGCGGTGATTGCCATCCGCACCTCGACGGCGCGGCTGACGTCGCTGGTGCAGCAGGTCAACCGGCTGTACGAGGAGCTGCTGTTCCTCACCGATACCGAGGACGCCATCAAGGTGGCAGGAGAGAACGCGATCCCGCTCACCGGTACGCCGCTGCCCGCGCCGGTGCGGGAGGTACGAGCGGAGGCGGTGTCGTTTACCTATCCGGGTGCCGACGGTCCTTCCCTGAAGGGCGTGAGCGTGCGGGTTCCCCGAGGGAAGGTGACGGCCCTCGTGGGCGCGAATGGCTCAGGGAAGACCACCTTGACAAAGGTGTTGGCTGGACTGCTGCTGCCGGCCGAGGGGGAGGGGGACGTGTGTTGGGTGGGTGAGCGGGGCGAGCAGGTCGAGCTTCGTGAGGCGGACCGCTCCCAGGTCTTTGCCGCGGTCGGGCTGTTGGCGCAGGACTTCCCGCGCTGGGAGATGACGGCGGCCGCGAACGTGGCCATCGGGATCGGCGACCGTGCCCGGGACATGGACCGCGTTCGCAAGGCCGCCGCCGAGGCGGGCATGCTCGAACTGGTCGAGGGCCTGCCGCATGGCTGGGACTCGATCGTGTTCAAGGGCTACGAGCGTGGTGTCCAGCTCTCGGGTGGGCAGTGGCAGAAGCTGGGGTCCGCTCGAACTCGGTACAGGCAGGCGCCGTTCCTGCTGGTCGATGAGCCCACCAGTGCCCTCGATCCGCACGCTGAGATCGCCGCGTTCGAGGGGCTGTGGTCCTTGGCCGAGGAGGGTCACGCGGTAGTCCTCGTCACCCACAGGCTCGCCGCGACCATGAAGGCCGATCACATCTACGTCCTCGATCAGGGGTGTGTCGTCGAGGACGGCTCCCACGAGGATCTGATGGCTCGCGAGGGTGGCCTGTACCAGGGCATGTTCGTCGCCCAGGCCGCCCAGTACGGGCTCGCGCCCGAAGCTGACGCGGTTCCCGGCCCTCGCGGCGTCCAGCCGTCCGACCACGAGTCGGCGAGCTGATCCACCAGCGCGACTTCCACAAGTCGGCCAGCACTTCCCCTACGTCGAAGGTGAGACGACGCTCATGCCGCCCAGCTCCCTCGCGATTCGCAAGACCGTCGAGGCGTACCTCGATCGCCACCCTGATGAGCGTGACGCCCTGGCCGGGCTGCTCGCCGCGCTGGACCGGCCTGTCGATGCGACCGCCCGTACGACGCTGCCCGGGCACATCACGTGCAGCGCCGTCGTCATCGACCGGCAGGGCCGCGTCCTGCACATCCGACATCGCGCCACCCGCGGCCTCATGCTCGCTCCCGGCGGCCACATCGAGCCCGGAGACCGCACACTGCTCGCCGCGGCGCTGCGCGAGGTGTCGGAGGAGGCCGGGATCGCGCCGGGCGTCCTGTGCCTGACCCGGCAGCTGCTCGGTTCTCCGATCGACATCGACGTCCACGACATCGACGCCAGCCCGTCCAAGGGGGAACCGGCCCACCGCCACTACGACTTCCGATACGTCTTCTACCCCGCCGGCGAGGAGCCGCCGACGATCGCGCTGCAGGACGAGGAGGTGTCCGGCGCCCAGTGGCTCCCGCAGCCGGAGGTGACCTCGCCGACACTGCGCGCGAAACTCCTTGCGGCGCGGCTGGACGGCAGGCCGGAGCCGGTGAACGCTTCCGCGCTGATCCACGACGCGGCCGGCCGGTACTTGCTCCATCTGCGCGACCACAAGCCCGGCGTCATCTGGCAGTCGGGGGCATTCGCCCTTCTCGGCGGCGGCCGCACGCACGACGACCAGAGCCTGGAGGGCACGCTGCTGCGGGAGCTGTCCGAGGAGGTGCCCGACCTCCGCCTTGAGGACTTGAAGCCCTACGCCGTGGAGGCCGCCACCAGCATTGACGGCCTCAGCGTCCCGGTCCGGGTCTTCGCCGGCCGGTGGCGCGGCAACCCCGACCGACTCGCGCTGCACGAGGGTGTGCTGTTGCGCTGGTTCGCGCCGGACGAACTGGACCGGCTGCGCCTGAGCCCCGCTACCCGGGACCTGATTCGCCGGCACGCGGCCGAGAACCCCCCGGACAACAAGCCGGCTGCGGCTCCCCCCGTGTGGGACGGGGGCAGCCGGACCGTACTGAACGGCATCGGAGTCCACCTCCACCTCGAAGACGCCGAAGGCCGAGTACTTCTCGGCCTACGTCACCCCGAGTCGAAGTACGCGGGTGACACCTGGCACTACCTCGCCGGGCGGTGCGAGCAGGAGTCTGCCCTCTCATGCCTGGTCCGCGAGGCGTGGGAGGAAGCAGGGCTGGTCATCGAACCCGCCGACGTGGAGCTCGCGCACGTCGTCCATGTCGTCGACACCCCGGGCAGCTTGCCCCTGATGCAGCTCGTCTTCCGAGCACGCCGGTGGGAGGGCATCCCCGAGGTTCGCGAGCCCGACAAGTGTCTGACCTGGCAGTGGTGGAACCGTCACGAGCTCCCGGACCGCCTCGTCTCCTACACCCGCACGGCCATCACCGCAATCTCCGAAGGCCAGCCCTATTCCCAGCTGGGGTGGTGAGCAGGGTGAGCGCACCCACCGATTGCGGGCCCGGTCGGCGGGCCCAGGCCGAGCCCACGCACGTGCTGCGGGAGCGCCTGGCGGAGCCGAGGGAGGTACTCCGTGCCGCCCTGCGCTGAGACCCCCTCCGCCGCGGGAACCTCGCTGTGGCGGCACCGGGACTTCCGCTGGTACCTGACCGGCCAGGCCACGAGCGTGGCCGGCAGCTCGATCACGCAGATGGCGCTGCCGGTGCTGGCCGTGCTCTACCTGGACGCGACAACCGCCCAGGTCGCCTGGCTGGCGTTCCTCGGACAGCTCCCTCCCGCGCTGCTCGCCCTGCATGCCGGCGCGCTCGCCGACCGGCACTCCAAGCGACGGCAGATGATCACCAGTGATCTGGTCAGCGCGACGGTGCTCGCCACCGTGTCGGTCTCGGCCGCGCTGGGCACCCTGACCCTGACGCAGCTCATGGTCGTCGCCGTGGTGCACGGGGCGGTGAGCGTGCTCCACGATGCGGCGGCCATCAGCCTGCTGCCCACTCTCGTCGACCGGTCTTTGATCCAGCGGAGCAACAGCCGGGTCGGCGCGCTGTTCGCGGTTGCCGCGACCGCCGGGAGCCACCTCGGCGCCGCGCTGACCGCGCTGCTCGGCCCCGCCCGGGCACTGCTCGGTGATGTCGCCTCCTACCTGATCAGCGCCGTGTGCACCGCCCGCATCCAGACCGCCGAACCCGCCCGCGCATACCCGGAGAACCGCCGGTTGCGCGGCGAGATCGGAGAGGGGCTGCGGTACGTGCGCGGCGATGACCGGCTGTGGACCCTGACCCTGGTCAACGCCACGACCTCGTTCGCCCTGGGGCTGCTCAACACCCTGTGGGCCCTGTACCTGCTGCGGTCCCTGGCGATGAGCGCGACCGCGTTCGGTGTGGTGCTGGGCCTCGGTGCGCTGGGAGCGGCCGCCGGAGCGCTCACCGCCCCGGCGTTGGCTCGCCGGTACGGACCGGGGCCGATGATGCTCACCGCGCTCGCGATCACCCCGCTGACCCAGCTCCCGCTGCTGCTCGCCTCCCCCGGCCTCGCCTGGCAGATCACAATCGGCGCGACGCTGTTCCTGCAGCTCGTCTGCGCCGGCGCCGCGGGCACCACCCAGCGGTCCATCCGTCAGATCATCACCACGGCCGGGATGCAGGCGCGGATGCAGGCAGTGAGCACGTGGCTGACGTCTGGCGCCCGCCCCGTGGCCGCGCTCCTCGCCGGCGGCCTGGGCACGTGGATCGGTGTCCGGCCCACCCTGACCGCCGGTACCTTCCTGCTGCTCGTCCCCTTCATCGTCCTCGCCCGCTCCCCGCTGCGCGCCCTGCGGCAGATGCCGGACCCGCCCGCCGCTGGGCCGTCGCCGCTCACGGTCCGGATGGTATCCCCTCCGGCCGTACCCAGACCAGCACGCGCGGACGACGCTCACGATCGCTCGCTCGGAGGCGATGCCCCGTGAACCAGGTGCCGAACCCGGCGGCAACTCCTGCTGCCACACCAGCCGATCCCCTGGAGCGCACCGTGCTGACCACCCCCACCGCGCCCCTCCTAGCGTCGCAGCCCGCCGCCGACATGTCCGGGGCTGTGGCGGCCCGGGTGGCGATGGTCGCCCGGCTTGAGGAGAGCGGAGGGCTCGGCCCCGGACCGGTGCGTGAGGCCCTGCTCGCGCTGCCGCGCGAGGTGCTGATGCCCCAGGCGTACGTGCGTCGCAGCGCCCCGGACGAGACCCCGCCGTACTGGGATCTGCTGGACTTCTCCCGTCCGGCCGACCGCGTCGAGCTGCTGGAGCGGCTGTACAGCGGGGACAGTGTCGCGATCCAGCACGGCGGCGAGCCGATCCTCGGCCGTGTTCCCGGGCCGCGGCGCGGGGGCGTGATGACCGCGATGTCGAGCACGATGGGCCTGACCGCCGGCCTGCTTCAGCTCCTGGAGCTGCGCCCAGGGCAGCAGGTGCTGGACGTTGGGACCGGCGCTGGGGTGACCGCGGCGGTGGTGTGCTTCGTGTGCGGCGACGTCGGCGTCGTCACCCTCGACATCGACCCGCACGTCACCGCGGCCGCCCGCGAGCGGCTGTCCGCCCTCGGCTTCCGGCCGACAGCGGTGACCGGGGACGGCACTGCGGGGTGGGCCGACGCGGGTCCGTATGACCGGGTGTTCGTCTCCTTCGCCGTCCGCCGTGTGCCGGAGGCCCTGGTGGAGCAGCTGGCGCCGGGCGGGCGCGCGGTGTTGACGCTCGGGACGTCGTCGCCGTCGTGGCCGGGCCTGGCCGTGATCGGCAAACTGCCGGACGGGACCGTGGAGGCCGAGCTGCGGGCGGTCGAGTTCGGGCACCGCGCCGGCGCTGGCTTCAACCGGCTGTTCCTGTCCACCGCTTTTCGCTCGACGATCACCACTGCCGACGGGTGGACGCAGCGCAGCCGCCTCGCGCCGCCGGCGGATTCGGCGCGCGGCATGTGGCTGTCCCTGGACCACTTCTACCCGGGCCTGGTGCGCCACTTCGGTGCCGAGGACCTGACCATCGGCGCGCCCGAGTGCGGGTCGTGGATGCGCGTGAAAGAGGCCGGCTACCGCCGGTGGGACGTAACGACCTGCGGCCCCCGGGACATCTGGGCGGAGATCCAGGATGTCGCCGGCCAGTGGCGGGCGGCCGGTGAACCGGACGTATACCGCCTCCACTTCGACGCCGACGGCATCCAGCGGGCCACGAGCCCGAACGGCGCCCTGACCTGGCAGCTTCCCCCCGTTCCTGGCGAGACCGGAGATTCACGATGATCCGTCCCGATCAACCGGCCTCTGCGGCGGCTTCGGATGACGCCCTGTTCGGGGCCGAGGCCGCCGACTACGCCCGCTATCGTTCCGGCCTTCCGGACGCCGCGGTCCGGCTCCTGGCCGCCACCCAGCACGACGTGCCCGCCCCCATCCTGCTGGACCTGGGGACCGGTACCGGCCAGGTGCCCCGCGTGCTGCTGCCCGTCCTGGACTGCCTGGTTCACATCGATCTGGTCGATGTGAACGAGTCGATGCTGGAGGCAGCCCGCGCCGCACTCGAACCGGCCGACTCGGCGTTCAGCGACGTGGCCAAGCACGCCTTCCCCGTCTCCCGCACGTGGAGGCCCGAGGACGTCCTCGGCTACCTGCGCACCACCAGCTTCGCCCGCCCTGCCCTGTTCGCCGGCCACCATGGCGAGTTCGAGGATGCTGCTCTCCGGCAGCTTCAGGACCACGCCCGCGGCGGCGCCCTGAAGGAGGACGCGGTATTCACCGTGCTGCTCGCGCGGCGCCCCGGCGGTGACGCGTGAGCAGCACCCAGCGGCACACCGAGCCGCTGGACGTCCACCTGATCGCCTTGCGCGAGGGCGCGGCGGGGCCCGAGGTGCTGCTGTCCCGGCGGGCCGGTGAGGTGTACGCGGCCGGCTGCTGGCATTTGGTCAGCGGTCACCTGGACGGTCCGTGGGAGGACATGGTCACGGCGCTGGTGCGCGAGGTGCGGGAGGAGACCGGCGTGGTGGTCGACCCGGCGGATGTCCGCGCGGCTGTCACGGTGCACCACCGCGCCCCCGCCGGTGAGGCGCGGGTGGGGGTCTTCTTCGAGGTCCGGCGCTGGCACGGCACGCCGCGGGTCATGGAACCGCATGTGTGCGACGCCGTGAGCTGGTTCCCGCTCGACGCGCTCCCGGAGCCGATGGTGGCGTACTGCCGGGCCGGGCTGGAGGCCTACCGGGCGGGCGCGCGGATGGCGGTGCACTTCCAGCAGCCCGGCGATCCGATCGCCTACGCCCCGGAAGCCGACCGGCTGGCCCTGGTGCCCGACCCCGGCACTGGCGCGCCGGAGGAGGCGGTGCGTGATTTCGCCGAGCGGGCGGTGGGCCGGATCACCGGCTGGACGGACGTGTCATGGGTCCGAGAGGAGAGCCGCGTGTGGCGGGCGCGCGGCGCCGAGGGCGGAACCTGGTACGTCAAGAGCCACCAAAACGCCCGCTTCCATCAGCGTGAAGTGGATGCCCTGCGCAGCTGGGTGCCTGCGCTCGGCCCGGCGGCCCCGCGGCTGGTGGCCGTCGAGGCGTCGCTGCGGACGGTGGTGCTCACCGCGGTGGGAGGCCGGTCCCTGTACGGCGCCGTCCACCGGCCGGAGCAGCAGCGGCGGATCTTCTACCGCGTCGGGCAGCTCGCGGCCGCGATCCACCGCAGTGCCCCGCCCCGCGCGGGCGGCAGCACGCCGCCCCTGGGGAAGCTGGAGCGGCACCTGGCCGGAGCTCGCGCCCACCTCTCGCCCGGGGACGAGGACTTCATCCGCGTGGTGGCTGTGCAGGGCGCGGGCCTGCCCGCGCTGGAGGCGGTGCCGACCCACGGCGACTTCCAACTGCGCAACCTGCGCTGGGACGAAGCCGCCGACACGCTGTACGTAGTGGACTTCGAGCGAAGCGAAGCGGGCCCCGCGGTACGGGACTTCGTGCGGCTGTCCGATGCCTGGCACGGCCGGCCCGACCTGCAGGCGGCCCTGCTGGACGGCTACGGCCGCGCCTTCACTGAGGCGGAGGAAGCACACCTCACCGTCCTGTCCGTCCTCGATGCCGTCTCCGGCATCTCCTACGGCGCTACCCACGGCGACTTCGAGCTGGTGGAGCGCGGCCGACGCACCCTGGCCCACCTCCGCACCCGCCAGCGCCCTGACCATGACCGCACCACATGAGGAGCAGCACGTTGATGTACACCGCCCGTGATCAGTGGGAGCAGCACTACGGCGACGGCAAGGGATTTCAGCAGCTCGGCGAACGGGAGCGGGAGCTGCTCGCCGAGCACACCCCGGTCCCGGAGGGCGGCGGTCGGGCTCTTGAAGTGGGCTGTGGCACCGGGGAGTTCGCCGCCTGTCTCGCCTTGCTCGGCTACGCCGTGGACGCCGTCGACTTCGCCGACAGCGCGCTCGCCCGGGCCCGCGCGGAGCACGCCGATGTCGAGGGCGTGCGCTGGCTGCGTCTGGACATCGAGCGTGACGACCCGGCCCAGCTGCACGACGACTACGACCTGATCGTCATGCGGCTGATGTACCCCTTCCTGCGCGACCGCGCTCGCGTCCTGCACGGGCTGGGTGAGCGGCTCCGGGACGGTGGTGCCCTCGTCGTCATCACCCCGGTGGTGGAAAACACGCCCGAGGAGCGACGCGGAATCGCCCTGGACGAAGGCGAGATCGCCCTGATCACCGCCGGGTGGAAGTCGGTGCAGCGGCTGGACGCGTCCGGCCTGGCCGTCCTGGTCCTGCGCGACGCCCGCCACACCTTCACCCGGGCTGTTGAGAAGAGGCCGACCACCGGCCACGCCCTGACCGGCGCCCTCGCAGTCGTCACCGACGATGCCGGCCGGGTCCTGCTCGGCCGGTCCCGGCGCGGCATGCTCGAGCTGCCCGGCGGCAAAACCACCGGTTCCGAGGACTTCGCCGGCGCAGCCGTGCGCGAGCTCGCCGAAGAGACCGGTCTGATTGCCGATCCGGGCGACGCTCATGTGGTGACGATGCTCGCTGATGACAGCCACGGCGTGCCGCGGCTCACGGCTGTCGTCCGCATCACCGACTGGGCGGGAACCCTCACCAACCCGGAACCGAAGTTGTTCGACCGGTGGGAATGGCACGACCTGCACGCCCTGGCCTGCGCCGGCGACATCTTCACCCCTGCCGCGCAGTCACTGGCCGCCATCTGGCCCGGGGTCATTCCCGACCTGCCGCCCGCTCACACCTACCCCCTCGCCGTCGCCCAGCCCCCGGTGCCAGGCGAGCCCGGCGAAGCTCTCCGGCTTCGGCGGCAGATGACCGAGACGGTCATCGCCGGGGGCTGGGCCCCCTCCGAGCCGGTCCGCGATGCGCTGCGGACCGTGCCCCGCCACCGCTTCGCCCCCGAGGTAGACCTCGCGACCGCCTACGACGGCGACGACCGGGCCGTCATCACCCAGCGCGACGAGAACGGAACGGCGATCAGCTCGGTCTCAGCGGCTTGGCTCCAGGCCGACATGATCGAGCACCTCCGGCTGAAGCCGGGGATGACCGTGCTGGAAGTCGGTTCGGGCGGGTACAACGCAGAGCTCCTGTCACACGTCCTGGGACCGCACGGGCGCGTGGTGACCGTGGACGTCGACCCGTATGTCGTACACCGCACCCAGCGGCTGTGCGCGGAAGCCGGCAGCGGCCGGGTCACCGCCGTCCTCGGCGACGGCGGTCTCGGCGCCCCCGACCACGCCCCCGACCGGGGGTTCGACGGGGTGATGATCACGCACAATGCGTCGGACATCGCCCCGGCCTGGCGGGAACAACTCGCCGACGGAGCACGCTTGGTGGTGCCCCTTGCAATGGGCGGCTACACCCGCGCCCTCACCCTGGTCCGGCGCGATGACGTGCTGCACTGCGAGCACTGGACATACTGCGGGTTCGTGCGGGACCGCGGCGCCGCCGCCCGCACCGCCCCCGCCGCCCGACTGGCCGACGGCGAAGTCACGGTGCGGTGGGAGGACGGCGCCCCCGGCGATGCCGCCGGTCTCGACGAGGCGCTGCGCGGTCCGCGGCACGAGCTCTCCACGGGCCTGGTCGTCCGGGGCCTCTTCAATTTCGAGACCCTGCAGATCTACGCCGCGACCACGCTGCCCAGATTCTGTCGCCTGACCGCCCCCGCGGGGTCCACCCTGATCACGCAGCAGGACGCGGCCGCGATGGCGGCGGACGGCTCCCTCGCCTACCTGACCTACCGCAAGGTCAAGGACGCCCCGGACCCGGACGACCGCCGCAGCGAGTTCTTCATCCACGCCTACGGCCCGGCCGCCGACGAGCTGGCGGAGGGCTTCGCCGACTGCGTGCACACCTGGGACCAGAAGGTGCGCGAGAGCGGCTACCCGCCGATGACCATCCACCCTGCCGGCACCCCTGACGAGCAGCTGCCGGTCGGCGACGTGTTCAACAAGCCCTCCGCCAGGCTCGTCTTCCAGTGGCCGGGCCGCGTCCCCCGTCGAGCGCAGGAACCTCACCCGGCGGGCGGACGCCATGCCTGACGCCCGCAAAGAGATCCCCGCGAGGCCCAGCGTGGCCGCGGGCGACGAGGCCGCAGCGGGCGGGCCCAGGCCGCGGAGCTTGTTCGCGCTGCGCGCCCATCCACTGTTCTCTGCGTACCCGACCATGGGCGACCGCGACCTGCGCGAGCACGATGCCGCGGCCGGTACCCCAGCAGCTGACGACATCGTCGAGGCTGCAAGGGCTGACCGAGCAGACCCCGACCTGGCCCATCTCCAACCCTCGGCTGTTCCGGCTGTTCGCCTCGGCCAGAGCCGGGGTCCCGGTCGGAGCCTTCTCCGTCCCTGCGCAGCCGGGTCTCCTCTCCAGGAGGCAGCGTGACACTGCGAGTAGACGTCGTCGTGCTCACCATGGGAGACCGGCCCGAACAAGAAGCCCTCGCCCAGAAGACGCTGCTGGCCCAGACCGGCATCAAGGTCAGGGTGTGCGTGGTCGGCAACGGGTGCACCCCGCAGGTCGTACCGTCCGGGGCGCTCACCGTCGCTCTGCCGGAGAACATCGGAATCCCCGGCGGACGCAACGCCGGCGCCGACGCGCTGCGCGCGGCCGGTGACCCCGCCGACTACGTGTTCTTCCTCGACAACGACGCCTGCCTGCCGCGCCCCGACGTCCTCGTCCGGCTCGTCGCAGCGGCCGAGGAACACCCTGAGGCTGCGTACGTGCAGCCGCGGTTGACCGGCCCGGACGATGCGACGGCGCCGCGCCGCTGGGTGCCCCGCCTTCGTGTGGGCGATCCGGGCCGGCCCGGGACCATCACCACCATGACCGAGGGCGTTGTCCTCGTCCGCCGCCGCGTGTTCGACGAAGTCGGCGGGTGGGAGAGCAGCCTCTTTCTGTACCACGAGGGGCTCGACCTGGCGTACCGGTGCTGGTCAGCGGGGTACACCGGCTGGTATGCCGCCGACATCCGCATGCACCATCCCGTGACCAGCCCGGCCCGGCACCGGCAGTTCCACCGGCTCGCCGCCCGCAACCGCATTTCGGTCGCCTACCGCAACCTCCCCGCCCCGCTCATCCCTCTCTACCTCACCGCGTGGACCGTCATCACCCTCGCCCGGGCCGCACGCGGCGGCGGACTGCGCGAAAGCCTGCGCGGCATGTATGAGGGCTGGACCACCCGCCACGCCCAGACGCGCCGCCCCATGGGCTGGCGCACCGTGGCCAGGCTGACCGCCGCCGGCCGGCCGCCGGTCATCTGACCGCCCACCCGCTGAACACCCTAGGAGGCCCACGTGACGATGCCGAAAGCACTGCTGGGCGTATTCGCCCACCCCGACGACGAGTCCCTGCTCGCCGGCGGCGTCCTCGCCCAGCACGCCGCCGAAGGCGCCCGCACCGGCGTCGTCACCGCCACATGGGCGGCGGACAGCCGCCGAGCGCCCGAACTCGCCGACGCCCTCACCACCTTGGGCGCCGGTGCCCCGCGGATGCTCGGCTACGCCGACGCCCGCAACCCCGAGTCCGCACCGGGCCAAGCCCGGCTCATCGACGCACCCCTCGACGAGGCCATCGGCCATCTGGTGGCGCATATCCGCGAGTTCCAGCCCGACATCGTCGTCGGGCACGACGCCCTGGGCCAGCTGACCGGACACCCGGACCACAGGCGCACCCACCAGATCACGCGCCTGGCCGTCGACGCCGCCGCCCTGCCGCACCTGTACCCCGGGGCAGGCGAGCCCTGGCAACCCACAGCCTTCTACGCAGCCACCCACCCGGTATCGGGGGTCAGCCGTCTCGGGCCTCTGCTCGAAAGCGTCGGCAAGACCATCCTTGCCGTACCGGACTCCCACGTCACCGCCACGGTCGACGTCGGTCCTTGGGCGGCGGTGAAGTGGCGCGCCATCTGTGCCCACCGCGGTGAGGTGGCTGCCCAGCGGCCGCTGCCCGGCCTCCTCGCGCGCCTCCCCCAAGACGCCCGCGACGACATCATCCGCACCGAGTACTTCACCCGCCTCACACCTGAGCCCGCCCACGGCACCTCGGACCGACTCACCACGTGACACGTGGCCGACAACTCGACTTGCCGGCCACCGCACTGATCGGAGAATGCGATGAGCACTCCCCTACCCGCCGAGCTGCCCGGCTCGGCGATGACCGACGAGGAGTACGGGGCCTACCGCGCGTCGGCCGCCCTATGGGCCGGCACCTCCGTGCTGGTCACCGACCAGCACGGAAAGGTCCTGATCCAGAGCGTCGACTACCGCGACACCTGCCTCCTGCCCGGCGGCGCCATCGATAGAGGCGAATCCCCCGCCCACGGCGCCGCCCGCGAACTCCACGAGGAGCTCGGCGTGCACACCGTGATCGCCCGCGGCCTCGCCGTCGACTGGGTCAGCGCCGCCCGTTCGAACGCCCCCGCCTCCATGGGGTTTCCGGGCGAGCTGATTCATGTCTTCGACGGCGGCACCTGGGACGACGAACAGATCTCCGCCATTCGACTCCCCGAGAGCGAGATCACGGCCGTCGACTTCGTCGAACCCGCCAGGCTGCCCGACCTGCTCTCCCCAGGCGACGCCCGCCGCGCCCTCGCGGCGCTACGCGCCCGCATCAACGCCGCCGGCACCGTCTTGCTGGACAACGGCCACCCGCTCACGCCCACCGCCTTGGACCGCGCCGGCATTCTGCACACGCCCCGAGCCCGTCACCACTTCGCCTTCCACGCCGCCCCGGTCCCGGACACGCTCACGATCCGCCAGTCCTGGGCCTGGATGTTCGCGCCGGATGGACGCATCCTGCTCCTCCTCGAGCCCGACACCGGCGCCCCGTGCCTTCCCGGCGGCACGCCCGAGCCCGAGGACCACGGCGATGCCGTCACCACCCTGCACCGCGAAGCGGCGGAGGAAGCCGCAGCCCACGTGACCAGGACCACGTACATCGGGTACGTGTCTGCCCCCGAACCCGCGGTGGCGCGGGTCCGCTACGCCGCGGTCCTCGCCTCCGTCGGCGTCGCGCCGGTGGACACGGCGACCCGCCGCACCTACATCCGGGTCCTGGCCACCCCGGAACAGGCCCTGCAGCTGTTCGACTGGGGTCCGGCCGCCGCGGACCAGCTCGCCGTGGTGCACCAGGCGCGCCACCGGCTCGGCATCCCCCGGGCCGCGCAGCAGCCCGTCACCGAACTCACCGCCCCCACCGCTTGGTAGTCCGTCCCGATCGCAGCGAACGAGGAAACCATGAACCACACCGCGCCCGCCTCCCCGCAGCCGGCCAAGCCCGGCCACCCCAGGTCCGAGGCCGTCGCACCGGTGACTACCGCACCAGCAGCCGGACAGGTAGCGGCTATCCGGACGGGGCACTGCCAGTGCGGGGACATCGCCTACCACGTGGCGGGAGACCCGATCGACCCCCACCTGTGCGCATGCCCTCACGACAGGAGGATCAGCGGCGGACCGGCCGTACTGTGGGCCGGCTTTCCCGCCAACTCCCTGCGATGGACGGGGCCTGGCGGGCAGTCGGCCTGGTTCTCGACCTGGCCGACCCTCCACCGTGGTTTCTGTGCGCGCTGCGGTACAAATCTGGTCTCCGTGGATGACACCGCGCCAGACATCGTGATGGTGACCGCGGGCAGCCTCACCGACCAGACCGGCACCGAACCCGTCGGCCACTCCTACCGCGAACAGACCCCGCCCTGGGCCGCCTTCACCCTTGCCCCCGACCCCACCGACCAGGCTCCCCAGCCCTCAGGAGCCGCATGAATGCCGCCATGGTCCGCCGTGCCGGACGCAAGGACGCAGCGGAGCTCGCCCGGCTGCGTCGCATCATGCTCGACAGCAACCGGCCCACCCCCGACGGGCCCTGGCTGACAGCGTGCGAAGCGGCGTTCGCGGAGTTCTTGGAAGGTCCCCGGTTCGCCGCCTTCGTTGTCGATGCACCGGAGGGGACCGGCCTCGCTTCCTGCGCGGTGGGTACCTACGTCCCGCGCTTCCCGAGCCACACCAGCGACCTGCCGTTCCACGGCGAGATCCACTCCGTCGCCACCGACCCCGCCTGGCGGCGCCGCGGCTTCGCACGCGCCATCATCACCGCCACCATGCAGTGGCTCGCCGGTGAAGGCTGCTCCTCAGTACGGCTCAACGCCTCCCCGGACGGACTCCCCCTCTACACCGACCTCGGCTTCATCCCGATCCCCGCCCCAGCCATGACCTGGAGATGTGAGTAGCGCCGGCAGCCGCCTCAACCCCGGTCGAAACCGACAGCGGCCCACACCCCCAGAGACCTGGCGTGTGGGCCGCCCGGTGCGCGACGAAATCCTGAAGAACTGAGCCCCTCGCGTCTGTGGTTGGCTCTGGCGTCCGGCGCCCTCGCCGCCGCGCCCCGCCGCCGCACGACCCGTGGGCAGCCTTCCGCAGCACGGGTGCGCAGCGGACCCGACGCGCTCCGACACCGTCATATGAACACGCAATGCCCTTCGAAAATAGATTCCCTTTGGTGCTGCCGTTCCAATCGGCAACCCTTCTCCCCCTTGCGCCGTGGCTCGATTAGCACTCTTCCCCGACGCGTGACGACGAGATGCGTCTATCCTTGATGGGCATTCAGATTCGAGTAATTTACATGCCGACCGCTTTGGGGGGTCTGTGCTTACAGGTCGACGCGCTTCCGCAGTAGCCGTCGTGACAATGATGTGTGCAGCGTTAATCAGCGGCGGCAGTGCACAGGCCGTTGGCGCCAACCCCTGGGGCTGCGGAGCCAAAGTGGACCATCCGCACCAGTCACACACCAATCCGCATGCTGTCAACGTACACGCGGATCTGAAGTGCACAAAAACACGAGTTCCCCGATATTCGATCCACGTCACCCTCTACCGGTCCCGCTGGTGGGGCTGGGAAAAGGTCGGAAAGACCGGCTACCTGAGCGGCACGAACAAGTACAAGGCCCGCACCGTAGCAAACTGGAAGCCACGCGGCGCCTGCCACCACTACAAAGGCGTGGCTGAATTCATGATCGCCGGTGGCTCCAAGAAAATCACTTCCACCGTGTTCAACTACAACATCGAGAAGATCAAAGGCAGAGACGAACTGTGTGTGAAGTGACCGAATCGCGGATGCTATGGCTGTTCCACGCGAACACCGACGCCCCGCACCCCCAGTTCACGCTGCTCGCGGTCGACGGGGCCGACGCGCTTCGGGCAGAGAGCGCCGCCACAGCAGCGTTCGAACGCACCGCTGCACCCCACTCCTGGCTCGCCGCATCCCCACCTGTGAGGCGGCGTCTGGTGCAGGACTGCCGTTCGGTACCAACGGTCGCGCTCATCCACCTGGCAGACCAGAATCCGGGCCACTCATCGGCCCAGGCCCTCCGGCTCTCCCTGGCGCAGCTCGCGGAGGAAGGCCCCTCGGGCAGTTGGTCCGGGACCGGTAGTCAACAGATCGCCATCACGCTGACGACCGTGCCCCATGGCGATGCTTCGATGGCCACGGAGGCCGTGCGAGCCGCACTGGGCCAGCGATTCGCCGGGGTCGCCGGCCCGGACCAGTGGCCCGGGCTACACATGCTCACGACCCTCACCAGCGTCGCATGCCAGGAGACCGCGGCCCTGGACCTCGCAGACGACGAGGACCTGCTCACCATCTATGACCAATACACAGTGGGCGAACTCAGCGCCGCCCCTTCACGGAACGGCAATGACCACGAGCCTGGCGTATAGCCTGCGCTCCGCGGCCTCACCGGCGTCGGTGGCAGCGGAACAGCCTTAGCGCTCATCACCCAGGGCAGCATCGCCCGCGGGGGGCGAGGGTGGAGGAGGTGAAGGAGTCCGCCTGCGGCATCTGTCGATGGAATGATCCCGCTATGGCATCGATTGCGCCGCTGACTTTCCCCCTACAGCTCGGCGACATCCTCCGGAGTGTGCTTCGCCTGCCGGAAGAAGAGGGCGAACCTGCGCTCATCCCGGTGCGGGCCGCCGAGCTCGTGGCCAGGGATGAGATCCTTGCCTGGCCGAACGGCAGAGTGACCCGCGACGCCTTCCCAACTGCTGGCGGGTGCGTCACCGTTGAGATCAACGGCACGGACGTCGACATCGACCCGGACGAGGTGGTCGAGGTGGCGTGTCTGTACGGGATGCTGCTACCAGCGGCATTTGTCGCAGGCGCGGATGTGTGCTGGCCCGATCAACGGCCGTCTGTGCTCCCCGAGGGCCGGGCCAGTGGCGCAGGCGGAGCGATGAAGGCCATGGAGGCCCGCTCTGTTTGGCTGTCATCCATCACTCACGCGCGGGCTACGGCGCCATCAGCAGCTCTTGCAGTTCGGTTAATGCGTGCTCGGTGCGGCGGTGTGCCGGAATCGATCGGCACAGATCCGTGGCGCGGCGGTGGATGAGTCCGGTGCGGTAGGCGGCCGGAAGGCTCTTCAGGACGTCGACCGTCTTCCAGCACGCTTGTTGGGTGTCGCCGTCCTTGTGGAGGCAGGCCGCGGCGTCGATGGCGAGCAGGGAGCGGGTCATGGTGCTGGTCGGGGCGGACAGGGCGAGGGCGCGCTGCTGGCTCTCCTGCGCGCGGCGGGTGTCGCCGAGGGCGGTGAGAGCGTGGGAGAGGTGGACGTGGTGCTTCTGCTCGCCGTGGGTGAGCCAGGTGTCCGCCCGGGCGGAGGGGGCGAGCTTGTCCATGAACGTGTCGGCGTCCCTCAGGGCCTGGCGTGCTTGTTCGGGCTGGTGTGAGAGGGCGTATGCGCGGGCGGCGACGGCGGCCGCAAGGGTCGCCGAGGCGGTCGGCCGGGTCCCGGCGATCTGCCGGGCCTGTTCGGCGAGCGCGGCGGCAGCCCGCGGGGCGCCGTAGTTGAGCGGGACCATGGCCTCGCGGGCGAGTACCCAGGCGTGTAGTTGGCGGTCCCCGGATTCACTGGCGGCCTTGGCGGCGGTCGCGAACCACTTCTTGGCCTGGTGGCGGGCTCCGAGGTCGTGGAGGATGATCGCGATCATCCCGGCCATTTGGCCGACGGTGTGGCACACCCTCATGCGGGTGGCGGCCGGCTGGGGACTGTCGAGGAGCGGTTGGAGGGCGGCGAAGTCGGCCGCGAGTTCGGTCAGGACTGTGGTCGGGGGTTGGCCGTGATAGCCGTAGCCGTGAGCTTCGGCGGCCAGTTCCAGGTCGGACAGCTCAGCCGGTTCGCTGTCGGCCGCGAGGGCGAGATCAACTGATCGGCGGGTGTCGGTCAGGGCGGAGAGGGCGGCGCCGGTCAGGCCGACGGCGAGTGCGCCGTGGAGTAGTTGGCGGCGGTTCACGGGGTCGTCTCCATCGTCGGACTCCAGATGAGGTGTCGGGGAGCGATGTTCCCAGGGTCGCGCAGCCAGGCCCAGAAGGGCACCCGGTATTTGAAGTCCGTCCGCGATGCGCTCGATCGTGCCCATCGCCGTCACCGTTGCCTCGCCGCGGGCGATCTTGGCGATGCGTTCGTGCTTCATCTCGCAGGCTTCGGCCATCCGGCAGTAGCTGACCTGGCTGTCATGCGTCATGGCGAACATGGTGGTGAAGTCGCGGGCCCGTGCGGCGCGGACGAAGTCCGGGTCGTGCAGGAGCTGGGGCGGGATCTGAGCTGGTGACGGACGTAAGTCGCCCACAAGTCCCCCTGGACTACGCATTGTGACGGAGTGTTGACGCCAGACGATACCCCCACGGTGGGGGGCCCACGGTGGGGGTTACCGAGCAGGGCTGCCACCGCTTGACTGTCGAGAGCCAAGGGCCGTGTCACACGGCCGCTGAACCCCTTCAAGGAGGACCTATGGCGTCCAAGTCCCAGCACGCCGCTGCCAGCACCTCGTCGCCGGAGCAGCCCAAGGAGGCCACCGGCCACGTCGTGGTCGCTGTTGACGTGGAGGACGAGGAGTAGTCCTCGCTCTTCTCGCGTCCTGATCTGGGCGCTCCTCCCGTCTCGTGGGCAATGGGCTCGGGAGGGGCGCCCCTCGCGCTTCACCGTGGAGGTGCAGTGATTCACGTGTACGTCGGGCCGACGCTGCCGGCGTCCGAGCCTGTGCTCGCCGTGCCGGGCGTGCGGGCGCTGCCGCCGGCACGGCACGGTGACTTCTTCGACACCGCGATCGGCGCGGGCGACACAGTGGTGCTGATCGACGGGGTGTACCACCAGGCGCCGGCACTGAGGCACAAGGAGATCCTGGCCGTGATGGGCCGGGGCGTCGTGGTGGTGGGTGCGGCGAGCATCGGTGCGCTGCGGGCAGCCGAGTTGGCGCCGTTCGGGATGGTCGGCGTCGGCCCCATCTTCACCGCGTATCTGCGTGGGGAGATCACCGGCGACGACGAAGTGGCGGTCGGGCAGGCTCCGGACGGCTCCTGGGACGCGCTGACGTGGCCGCTGGTCAATCTCCGGCACGTCCTCGAGCTCGCCGAGTCGGCCGGAGTGGTCGATGGTGAGCGGGCCTTGGGTCTTCTGGAAGCGCTGCGAGCGGTGTACTACCCGCAGCGCACGTGGGCCGCGGTGCGGGCCGTGTGCCGCCGCCAGGGAGAGACCGGATTCGCGCACTGGCTGGCCCGGCGTCGTGAGGAGGACCGGCACTTCGGTGACCTGAAGCGGGCCGATGCACTCGCTGCCGTAAGTGCTGCGGTGGGCGGCACGGCGGCGGCCGGCCGGAGGGACTTCGAGCCGTTGTTCTGGGAGACACCGTATTTTCGCCGCTGGTCCAACGCCGCCGCGCGGCGCCATGTGGGCGGCTTGGAGTTGGCCACTGAGGACTGCCTCGTCTACCAGCAGGTGTTCGACCCCGCGTTCAGCGAGAGGTGGACGGCCTACCTCGAACACCGCTCCCGGCATGGCGGCGATAGCGAAGCGGGACTGTCGTTGGCCGAGCGGCTGGCTGGGGTGACTAGTGGAGATCTGACCGCTGACCGTGTGTTCCACCCTCCGGTCAACCTGCATGACGAACAGACCGTGGCGCTGCTGCTGGCCGGCGAGACCCGGCACGACCGGCAGGCGGTCAGCCGGTACGCCAGTTCTCTTGAGCAGGCCCGCCGCGTGCGGCCCGGGTTCTCGGCTGAGGCCGTACGCGACGACCTCGTCCGCGAACTGCTGGTGCAGGTGTGGCGCTGCCCCGAGTCGGAGCTCGACGCGCAGGCATCTGCGCGGGGGCTGGTCTGCGCGGCGGCGGCGGTCCAGGCGGCCAAGCGGCTGGTCCCCGGGTTCCTGGAGGAGATCAAGACGAAGGAGGAGGCGACACATGGTGGGCGTTGAGGGGCTGGTGGCGCTGCCGGGTACGGTCCGGGCCCGAGCGCCCGAGGAGACCTGGGAGGTGCTGGCCGGTCGGCTGCCGGAGTTCGGCATCTCCCGGGTCGCGGACCTGACCGGACTGGACTGCATCGGGCTGCCGGTCTGGACTGCGATCCGGCCCGCTTCGCGGACCCTGTCCGCGTCGCAGGGCAAGGGCGGCACACATCTGCTCGCGAAGCTGTCGGCGATCGTGGAGGCGATCGAGCTGTGGCACGTCGAACAGCCGCTGCCCACCGCGGCGGTCGGCCCGGCCGTCGAGGTGGCCCCTGACTGTCCGGTGGCTGCGCTGCCGCTGACGGTGCCCTGCCCCGAACCCGTGCTGTCCCGGATGGTGTGGGAGTGGGCGGCCGGCACCGCCCTGGTGAGTGAGGAGAGGGCGCTGCTGCCGGTCGACCTGGTGCGCCGCCGGGGGCAGCGGCCGGAGTGGACCCCAGACGTGCTGCGCGCGACCAGCACCGGACTGGCCTGCGGGAACACCCGGGAAGAGGCGCTGCTGCACGCGCTGTTGGAGGTGGTGGAGCGGGACGTCCTCTACTGGGACGGGCAGGCGGACGGGCAGCAGCGCACGCTCATCGACCCCAGATCGGTCGACGACCCGCACGGCCAGGAGGTCATCGCACGTCTCGCCGCGGCGGGCATGGCGCTGGAGATCGCGCTGGTCTGCGGTCCCTATGGGCTGCCGGTGTGTGTGGCCTACCTGTGGTCGGAGGACTACCCGGTCGTCTTCGCCGGCGGTGGCTGCCATATCCAGCCGGAGATCGCACTGGCCCGGGCGATGACCGAGGCGGCGCAGTCCCGGCTGGCCGCCATCGCAGGGACCCGGGACGACCTCCCCAGCAACCCCGGCAGCTTCCATGCCCTCTCCTTCCGCCCCGCGCGGACAGACGGCCTGGCGAACTGGGCCGCGACCACCGGCAGCTTCCCGCCGAGCAGCGGCAGCTTCGCTGATCAGGTCAGGGACGTGGCCGGTCGCCTCGCGCACGTCACCGGGCACGAGCCGGTTGCCCTGGACCTGTCCGCCCCCGACGGCCCCCTTCACGCCGTGCAGGTCATCTGTCCCGGCACCCGATCCCGGATCAGAAGGTCGATGCCCCGATGAACACCCCCGAGGCCGCCAATCGGTCGGCTCAGTACGACAGTTTCTACTCCGCGCGCGGCCGCACCGATGTGGTCACCCGCCTGTACGCTGCGGCCATGGGCGAGGACTACCCGGTCGAGATCGCCGCCTCCAGCTCCTGCGACTGGTCCCTGCTCGGCCTGCTGACCGCGCGCCTGCGCCTTCGCCCCGGCCAGCTCCTGGTGGACGCCGGATGCGGCGCCGGCGGCATCGGCCTGTGGCTGGCCCGCGCCCTCACCGTCCGCCTTGACGGCTTCGACCTCTCTCCCGTCGCCACCGCACAGGCCACCAGCCGCCGCGCTCACTTCCTCGGCACCACGGGCGACCGCGCACTCTTCCGCGTCGCGGAGCTGGAGCACACCGGCCTGCCCTCTGGCCACGCCCACGGCATCGTGTGCGTGGACGCCCTCGGGCGGGCCGCCGACCGCGGGGCGGCGCTGCTCGAGCTCGGCCGCGTCCTTGCTCCGGGCGGGCGTCTGGTCGTGACCCGCGCGCTGCGGCGCGGCGCCGAACCGGCGTGGCTCGATCAGGTCGCCGCTGCCGGGCTGAGGCAGGAGCACCTGGACGACCGGCCCGAGGAACCCGCGATGTGGCAGCGGCTCTACCGATCGTGGATCGTCCACGCCGACGAGCTGCGGCGCGAGCTGGGCGAGGGGCCGGCCCAGAACATGCTCCGCGAGGCACATAACACACTGCCCACGCTGCGCGGCCGTCGAGCCGTCGTGCTGACGTTGCAGCGCCTCCCGGACACCCCGGCCGGGCCGGAACCGGCCGATAGGATGGCCGGGGCCGGCCGAGAGACCGGCATCAGGAGCACACCCAGCGAGAGGACCCAGCAGTGACCCAGCACCGCGTCCGTGCGGCCGTCTTCTCTGCCGGGTCCTGGGGCACCGCCGTGGGAAAGATCATGGCGGACGCCGGCGCCAGCGTGATCATGCACGCCCGGCGTGAGGAGATCGCCACCGCGATCAACACCGAGCGCCGCAACCCCGGCTATTTCCCGGACACCGAGCTGCCCCCCGCGGTGGTGGCAACCACCGACCCGGCCGTTGCACTGGACGGCGCGGACTTCATGGTGCTGTCCATCCCCGCGCAGTCCCTGCGGGCGAACCTCGCCGCCTGGGCCCCCCACATCAGCCCCAGGACCGTGATCGTGTCGCTGATGAAGGGCATCGAGGCCAGCAGCGGGCTTCGGGCGAGCCAGATCATCGCCGAAGTGACCGGCCTTGACGCCGAACGGATCGCGGTCCTGTCCGGCCCGAACCTCGCTGGGGAGATCATGCGCGGCCAACCCGCCGCGGCCACCGTGGCCTGCCCCGACGAGTCGGTCGCCCACCGTGTCCAGCATGCCTGCCACACCCCGTACTTCCGGCCCTACACCAGCACCGACGTGATCGGCTGCGAGCTCGGCGGCGCGGTCAAGAACGTCATCGCGCTCGCGGTCGGTATCGCTTCCGGCATGGGCCTGGAGCACAACGCGCAGGCCATGCTCATCACCCGCGGGCTGGCGGAGACCAACCGGCTTGCCGTGGCCATGGGGGCCCACCCGGCCACCCTCACCGGCCTCGCCGGTACGGGCGACCTCGTGGCGACCTGCTCCTCCCCGCTCTCACGAAACCGCACCTTCGGCACGCTCCTCGGCCGCGGTCTGACCGTCGAAGAGGCGACCGCCGCCACCCGCCAGACCACCGAAGGCGTCAAGAGCGCCGAGGCGATCCTCGCCCTGGCCCACACCCACGGCGTCGAGATGCCGATCACAGACGTCATCTCCGCCCTCCTCCTGGAGAAGGTCACGCTCGACCAGGCCGCGGCCACCCTGATGCAGCGGCCCCCCAAGCCCGAGCACTGACCCCGCGAGCCCGACCCGGGCCCGCCGCCCTCACCTTCACCCTCCCCACACGGAGGCCATCGCCATGCACGGATCCGTGCTGTCCGCTGTCCAGATCACCGCCACCCTCGCCCTCGTAGCGTGGATGATCACAGGCTTCACCCCCCTGCCCGGCCGCTGGCTGCGTTGGAAGATGTTCTGCCGCGCCACCTTTACGATCGTCCAGCTCAGCGGCACCAGCAAGGACGGCCGCACCGAGCCGGTCAACATCTACGACCACCTCTCACCTGGCTCCTTCATCCTCGGACCGCCCCAGCTCCAGGCGATCCTCGACCATCTCACCCGCAGCGACCGCTACGACCGGATCGACGGACACGGCCGAGTGCTGTCCGCTGACGGTGAGCGGTCCGTGAAAGTGAGGGACGGCCGTGTGGTTCTTTGACGCGCTGGCCTCCGGCTTTCAGCACCCCACCGACCCCGGCCGCCTCCAGCAGTTCCGCATCGTCTTCGGTGCCGTACTCACCGCCCGCTTCGTGCTCTCCTTCGGCCAAGGCGGCTGGACCCGCCTCGTCCCCGGCTCCCTCACCCTCCATCTGACCGAACAGCGCTTCGGCCCCACCAGGGCCCGCCTCCTCGCGTCCGTATACCGGCCCGCGCTCGTCATCCGCATGATCGCCGCCGTCGCCCTGGCGGCAGGGCTCGTACCCCGCCTGTCCCTGCTCGTAGTCCTGGCCGGCGCCGCGATGGAAATGCTCTACCTCAAAAGCCCCAACGCCGTGCGCTACACCCTGCTCACCGGCGCCTGCCTCCTCGTCGCCGGAGACCTCGGCCACGGCCTGAGCATCGAGCACACACCGAGCACAGCGAACACATGGGCGCGGTGCCTCCTCGTACTGATCACCACAGACATCTACTGGAACAGCGCCTGGCAAAAGCTTCGCAGCGACCAGTTCCGCAGCGGCCTCTACCTGGCCCAATGGGTCCACACCTACAGCCAGGTCAGAGACCAGCTCCCCCACCGCCGCGGTCAATACGCCGTCCCCGCCATCGTCCGCCGCCACATGGGCAACCTCACCCACCACGAAATCCGCCTGTGGCGTCTGATCGCAGCCATCGTCATCGCAGCGGAACTCGCCCTGCCGGCCGCGCTGCTCATCCCGCAGACCACGCCGTACGCGATCGCAGCCGGCATCATGATGCACACCGCGTTCAGCTGCCTCAAGCCTCGCCAACTGGTCACCTTCTCCGGGCTGACGACCGGCACCTATTTCTCCTTCATCACCTAGCCGACCGCAGAGCCCGTGGGCTCGGTCAGCCCGGTCAGCCCGGACCTGGAGCTGACCGAGCCCACCCCCGGAGCGATGGACGAGCCAGCCTTGCCCCCGCTGGGCAACCTCCTCCCGCGCCCGATTTCTCCGCTAGCCTGACCGACGATGCCCATGGGGTCGGGACCGAAGCCGGGAAGAAGATCACGTCGTGTCAGTCCTTATCGCCGGCGGAGCCGGCTACATCGGGAGCACCGTCGCATCAGCCTGTCTGGAACGGGGCATCACCCCGGTCCTCCTCGACAACCTCACCCGGGGACGCGCCGAGTTCACTGCAGGCCGGATCTTCTACGAAGGCGACATCTCGAACGGCGCCCTGATCGACCGGATCCTGTCAGAACACCCGGACATCTCCACTGTGGTGCACTGCGCGGCACTCATCGTGGTGCCGGAGTCCGTGGTGGACCCGATCGGCTACTACGAGGCGAACGTCAGCAAAAGCCTGGACTTCATCCGCCACCTCCACCGCAACGGGCACGACCGCCTGATCTTCAGCAGCTCGGCCTCCATCTACCGGGCGGAGGACGGCTCTCCCGTCACCGAGGATTCTCCGTTAGCGCCGCAGAGCCCCTACGCCCGGACCAAGGCGGTGTGCGAGGAGATGTTCGCCGACATCGCCGCGGCCGGGAAGATGAGGGTCCTGTCGCTGCGGTACTTCAACCCGGTCGGCTCCGATCCCCTGCTGCGCACCGGTCTTCAGCTCAAGCGGCCCAGCCACGCGCTGGGGAAGTTGATCCAGGCCCACCAGGAGGGCACGCCCTTTCCGGTCACCGGCGTGAACTACCCGACCCGCGACGGGACGGGCATCCGTGACTACGTGCACGTATGGGACCTCGCCGCGGCCCACATCGCAGCGATCGATGGCTTCGACTCCATCCTGACCGAGTCGAAGCCATCGATCGCCATCAATCTGGGCACCGGTTCCGGCACCACCGTCCGGGAGCTGTGCGCCGCATTCAACCGCGTCGTGAGCACTCCCCTGGCCACGGTCGACTCCGACCCGCGCCCCGGTGACGTTGCTGGCGGGTATACCCGGAGCGACCGGGCGGCGACGTTGCTGGGCTGGACGCCGAAACTGTCCCTGGAGGAAGGCATCCGGTCCGCCCTGGACTGGATCCCGGTGCGCGACGAGATGCTGAAGGACTGAGCCCTCTCACCGTCACCCCTGCGGAGGATCCAGGCCTTGGTGCCGGCGCCCTTGCCACCTGCCTCGGCGGTTTGGGCGCGCTTCTCGTACCGCTTGCCGCTGCGCGAGTGCGCGGCCCGGTGCCGATGGTCGCTCTCCCCGGCGGCCCGGATCGCCAGGCCCGGGTGTCCGAGGTCTACGAGCAGGCCGTCGCCACCTATCGAGCTCTCACCCGACCTCCCTGCCCCTTCCCACACTGCACCCGCCGACCGCACCGTGGCCGAAGAGCGGGGAGGCGGCGGCTACGACGGACATACGGCGGGTGCGGCATGGCCTTAGGGTGACGTCGAGGACACACAAAGCGAAGGAGATGAGGGCAGGGATGGGGGCACACGAGCACAAGCCGGTGGAACTCCCCGGGGCCCGGTGGATGCCGAGGGACAGCCAGTCAACCAGCCGCTGCTCGCGGCGTTGATGGGAGCGGCAATCGGCGGCTGCACGGAGTGTGTGCCGCGGCTGCTGGAGCAGGTAGCGGACGAACCGGCCTGTGTGGGCCGCCTGGTGGAGTTGACCCGGCTGTTCTCGATCCGCATGAACCGGGGTGAGCTCCCCGGGTTCATGACCGACGATGACGATCCATCCGGCCCAGCCGCACCGGAGTTCAAGCGTCTGGTGCGCGCCGTGACCGCGGCCGAGCCGGTGGCCATGCTGTGCGAGCAGATGACGGGTGCCGAGCGGCGCGCGGCGGCCGGCACTGCCATCGAGATGCTCATAGGGCAGCTGAAGGTCACCATCTCGACCGGATCCGATGACAGCAAGACACTGGCCGAGATATGCTGGGCATTTGCGGTGGGGCTGCTCAACTGGTATTTCTCCGGTACACCGGTGGCCCAAAGGGAGTTCACAGAGGCCTGGAAGCAGCACGCCTTCGGCCATCGGGAGGCGAAACTGCCGGGCAACGGCGTCGATGCGCTGGCGCTGCTGCTGGGCGCTCTCCTTCACCACCAGGCCCGTCAAGACCAAGTAACCGGCGAAGACTTGAGGCTGCTGGTGTTCACCCGCGTTCTGCCCATGTTGGAGAGCCCGGAGTGTGCTGGAGCCGTGCTGGCCGCGTTCGTGGCGCCGCCCCAGAACTACATGATCACGGCGCCAATCAAGCGCTACGCCCGCAGTAACCCGGAGATCCTCGCCGAGCTGTGCCGCTACCTCCGTTTCGCGCTCACCGAGCACGTGAGGGACTGCCCTCACGGCTTGCGCGAGGCCGGCCACGCCTGCACCCTGGCGCACCGCGGGCCCGCCCTCCTGGACCAGGACGCAGGCCAGCCGGTCGCCGCGCCCACGCCGGAGGAAGGCCGTCGAGTCGCCCTGCCTCGGATCGGCTTCCGTGAGGACGAGCCGGCCGAAGACGCGCCCGCCGGCCACGCCGCCGGCCACGTGTGGCAGATCAACGTCGCCCGAGTCGTGCTGGAGCGGTGGGACGCCGACGCTGCGCAGTGGAACGAAGCGATCTCCGAGGACTCCTCGGTAGGCGAGCCGAACTATCAGCACGAGGTCGGCTTGGAGTCCTTGTGCTGCCCGTCCTGCGGCAGCCACGGCCCGTTCCTTGCCGAAGGCTCCTGGGGCGATCCGTTGACGTTGCACTGCCGCTGCGGTGTGACCATGATGTCGCCGCTCGACGCCCGCTCCGACGATCTGGGCCGGCGCCTGCTCCAGCGGCTGATCTTGTGCGAGGCGGATCCGGCCTACGCGGCCCGCCGACTGCTCACGCCTCTGGCGGAGTTCCGGGAGCGTGAGCACAGGGCTCGGGAGAGCAGCTGGTATCGCGGGCCGGACGACGAGGACGTGGCGGTCGTCGAGGCCGTCGACCTGGACTGCGGTGACCTCATGGCGGCCCTGACCGGCGCGCTCAAGCCGCGCCTGCCCAAGCGGCACGAGGGCGGGGCGCTCACCCTGCTGCTCCTGCAGATCCTGGAGGCACTGTCCGCTCCGGCCGTCCGCGACAGCCCGGACGGCCAGCACCTCACCGGGGCCGTACGTGACCTGCTGACCGACCTGAAAGAGGAGAGCGACCGGTGGGCGCCGACCCGGGCTCCGGACTTGCGCTGAAGTCGATCCACGGAGGTGACCGCCGTTGACTCGTTGACAGCAGTTGCTGTGGGTTCCTTCGTCGGCGCCGTCGAGGACGGCCTGGAGGGCGCCGCGGGCGCGCACGTGCGCTACACACCCCGATGGACACCTGGGCGCCAGAGCGGACAGGCTGTTACCGGCTCACGGTTCCGCGCTCTATCCCGGACGAGTGGTGCAACACCCTGTTCGCGGCGCTGCCGTCGAACCGGGACCGAGCCACCTCAAAACGTTGCGCCGACGGGTGCGGTACGGCGGATGCCCTGAAATCGGCCGGCCCAGAGTCGCAGGCCGCGCTTGATCTCGTCCCCGCCACCGCCCATCCACCATAGCCACCCCGTAAACGCGGCAAAGCCAGCCGAGAAGGTCGCTGACGTGGTGGAAGAGCCAAGGATTTGCGCCAGCATCAAGAGAAGGTTGCTGATGCTCATCAGGCCGTAGAACCGGTGCCGTGGGAGGCGGTTTGTGAGAAGCAGAGCGCAGCAAACTACGACGAGACTTGCCTCGGACGGAGCGGGTGCCAGCACCGGAATCCCTCCAGGAATTGGCATGGCGGCACTGTCGACGGCTGGAGGACCGGAAGTCGACTCCACCGCCCAGTGAGGGCGAGAGCAATGATCATGCACGCACTGACCCGTGTCTGGAGACAGGACACGCGGAAATAACCGCTGTACCGATGGTCCCGGAGGCCGCACGAGCGCTCACCGCGCCGTCACATTTCAGCGGGAGACCGCCTCGGTGCGGCCGGAGGCCTGATTGCGTCGCCTACGGAGACGAGCGGGTTACCCCCGGCCCGGGGTCTCCCGCTGTAACACGACGGCGTCCGACATCGCGGTGAGCCACCTCCTCCTGCATGCCGCCTCCGACGCACCATCCGGGCCCGCACCAAGGGCAGCTTGGAATTCCCCGGACGATGCGATGAGCGACGACGCACGGCAGCCGGACACCCGGCGGCTGCCCACCCCTCGCCCCGATGCCGGCGCCCTCAGCCGAGGGCGCCGGCGGCCCCCGGACACGGCCACGACGGACACCGCGGACGGCACGTGGGGCGGACTCGTCTGCTCGGCCCGCCGGATGCCGGGCGTCGTGGTCGCGCTGGTGCCCGGCCTGCGCGCTGTCTGTTCCTATCCGCAGGTGCGGTCAGTCCGTATCGTCTTCGTGTCGGCGGCCGTGGAACATCATTGAGGTCCCGCTTTCAGGCAGGTACCACCCGTCCGCGACCATGTACGGCGGGATGTACGTCGGGTTGGTGTCGGTGTTCAGCTTCGATTCCGCGTCGGTGACGTCCCGGATCACCCGGCGCTGGACCTCCCGGAAGCCGTAGCCGTCGGGTCCGTCGACCTCCCAGGTGATGTCGCGCAGTACGACCTCGTGCTCGCTAGGATCGTGCGTCGCGGTGGCGGTCTCGATCATGGGATGGGCCTCGATCAGCCCGCCGTACAAGCACAGGACGATGAGGAGCTGGCAGACGCGGTCGGCGAACTCACCGAAGCCATACTCCTGGCCGCAGCCGCAGGACGGGGCATGGGCATGGACATCGAATTCCACCTCGTAGGGTTTGCCGGTCAGCGCATACGCGGGCAGGGCCTGGGTCTGTCCGCTTGGGCAGGGGTGCGCGGTGTCGAACAGGTTGATCCACACCTTGACGCTCGTGGCCGCGAATCCCGTGTATTCGGCTTCGAGGGCCTTCTCAAGGCGCTGGTGGGCGGCGTAGGCCTTCTCGTCGACGTTCTTCCAGCCCTCGCCGAGCCGGTGTCCTGCCAGGTGAAGGAACTGGTTGGTCAGCAGCGACAGTTCATCGAGCGTGGGGAGCGGCCCGTCCGTCGTGCCAGGGCTGGTCTCTTTCGCCGGGACCTGGTCCTCGGCGCCGGAGGGGCTGGGAGAGGGCCAGACCTGGGTGAGGTCGTCTTCGGGGCCGGCTCGGCGGACCAGCGCGATGTCGGACAGCGTCAGCCCGAACACGGAATGGCCGTCCCATACCCTCAGCCACGGCAGATCCCGGGGGCCGGTGCTGTTCGGGTGGACGCTGGTGGCGTCGACACAGATCTGCACGGGTTCGGGAAGCTGTCCGTCGGGACCGAACCACAGCACGTACACCCTCGTTTTCGAGGAGAGGTACTGCTGTGCCTGGCGCAGTGCGTAGGGGGCGTGGTCCGATGGAATCCACCAGCCGTTGCGGTCCCACGCCTGGTCGGCGTCGACCGCTTCGCACCCGTCGAGGTCGTAGAGGGCTTCAGCCGCCTGCTGGCGGGCCTCATCCCGGACCGCACGGCACAAGTCGTTCGCGGGCGTGGTGCTGCCCAGGCCCTGGGCATCGGCCCCGGATACGGCTGCGCCGTCCCAGACGGGGACGCCGGGCGGAGTGAAGGGGATCTTGCCCAGGATGACAGCGACCTGGTTCGCGCGGTCGATGCCGTGGGTGAGGTGGGCTTCGGTTCGGCTCCGGGTGGGGCGGTCATCGTCGGGCTGTGCTCCGTACCGGCGCCGGGGGTCGTCGGGTTCTTCCTCGAGGCTGTGCCCGAGGAGCATCGGGAACAGCTGGTGCTTGAGGATTGCTTCGAGTCCGTACTCGACATTCGAGGCGTCCCCGGTGACGGCGAACGGCTTCATGGTCTGTTCGAGTCCGTCGCTGAGAGACTCGACGACGTGGAAGGGGCCGCGGTGGCGGTCGCGCTCGTGGCCCTGGCTCGTAAAGGCCACAGCAAAAGCAATGGCGGCTGGCCACAGAGCGTCCCTCCAGCGCACTCCGGATTCCCGGCACAGGGCTTTCGCCGCGGCGCGGGCGGTGGGGGCGTGGCCCTCGACGGCGTCGACGAGCGCGGCCAGGGTCGCGCCGGCGCCCAGGTGCTTGAACGCCGTGTGCCGGTGGGCGGGCGGCGGGAGCCAGATCCAGGACCTCTCCAGCGGCTCGCCCCAGCGTTCCATGACGATCGGCCAGCCGCCGCGGTTGTTCAGTTCGCGGGCGAGCCGGGTACCCAGGTTAGGGCCGCAGGTCAGGGCGAGGACGGCCGCGACGGCGTCCCATCCCGCCGGAGCAGCCAGGTCGTCGTGAAGGAGCCGGTCGAGCTTGACCGCGAGGTACGGGAGGTCGGTGCGGTAGGCCTGGTCGCCGTCGAAGATGCAGGCGGGGCATACGGGGACGGCACTGGGCGAGTTCTTCAGGAGATGGTGCTCGGGGTACCGGTCTCCGCAGATCGGACACGGCGTGGTGGAGAACTCTTCCGCGCCCCGGACCCGGCGGAGCCGGGTCTTGCCGAGTTCGGTGTCCATGCGGCGCGCGGTGATACGGACGGCTTCGGTGGAACAGTCCGCGAGGCCGTCATCGAAGTCCTCGACGGTGGCGTTGCCCGACGGACACACCGACATCAGGTACAGCGGCTTGGTCAGGTCGGATTGGTCCGGGTCGTCCGGATCGAGTTCACCGCCGTCGGCGTCGTCATCTGCACGTCCCACGGTCAGGCTAAGTCCCGCGACGGGCCCTGCGTACGCAGTGAGGCCGAAGCAGTCCACCTCGGGCTCGTGGCGGCCGGCGCCCCAGCCCAGGAGACGGAACTCGGCAACCAGGGCCTTCAGGTAGTCCTTCCCGAGCATGGGGCCCGGGACGCGCTTAGCCGCAGCCGGGGCAGTGAGGATCCGGACGGCTTCGGCGCGACCGGCCGCGTCCAGGACCGGGGGCAGCAGGTTGTGCTCGGCTGCGTCGACGACGCGCTCCAGAGCCCGCTGGTATCCGCAGCCCGTCGCCTTGTTGAGCGCCCGGGCGATCTGCTGGCGGTTGGTGATGTTCTTCGATGACAAGACAGCTCCTGCACGCTCCGCGCCATGCCGCCCCACCACGACAAACGCCGAGTGCGCAAGGGCGGTCAAAGACGATGGAAGCGCCGTGCATCACCGTTGCGTCACTTCCCAGCGGCAGCTGGGTTCACCAGAGCCCGGAGGTGGGTCCGGGCAAGGCACGCCTCAAGGTGAAATGCGTTCGCACGATGGTACCCCGGACGCCCGCGCTGCGTTCAGGCCGAGCAGCGGGCAGACTATCGCGCTCTGACCGGCGACTCCGCCGACAACATCCCGGGCCTGCGCGGCGTCGGCCCGAAAGCAGCCGCGCTGCTACTGGCCGACGGAAGGCGCCTGGAGAACATCCCCGCCGACGAACTTCGCCCGGCCTGGACCGAAGGTTGTGGTGACCTCCGGCTTCCGACGCGCCGGGACGAGTCCGCCACCTCGTGCCGATGAGAAGGAGCGCGGCCCTCGTCCTGGTGCTCCACGGCCAGACACATCCACCACCATGCCCTGCCTCCGAGCAAGCGACGGACGCCAGATGATCCTCAAGGGCAATGTCACGGCACGCAGCTGACCCAACTCACTCCGGGCAACACCACCGCGCGGGGCGAGGAGCCTACGGCCCACGCAGGTTGCACCACCATGTGAGCCTCGGCCTGTCTCGTCGGGCGAAAGGTGTAGAAGGACCACCGCTTTGGAAGGGCCTGCGTCCGCCACCTCCACCGCAACGGCGTTGACCGTCTGATCTTCAGCTCCTCGGCTTCCATCTACCGGCCGAGGACTACGTCACCTTCCTTCCAGGCAGCGGCAACCGGTACGGTCGGGGGCTTCAGGACGGTAGCCCGTGCAAGACGGGCCTACCGGTGCATGAGCCCGAGGAATGCCTGTGCCCAAGAAGCGACGCAACGTCCCGCTGCTCGACCCGGTGGGCGGGGTCCAGCCCAACGTCAGCGAGGTCGACGACGGCGATCCGGCGAAGTACGCGCTTGGCTGTCCCGAATGCGGCGCGGAGCTGGGCCGGCATCGCTTTCTGCCGCTCGCCCGGCGCACGTTCGAGGAGCATGTGGACGAGGAGCACCCCTCTGTGGCCAGCCCGCTCGACCAGATCCGCACTCTGGTCGATCTCGCTGAGACCGAGCCGGGAACCTGGGTGTGCGAGGTAGCCGGGAACGTCTACACGGTCCACGAGGTGGAGGACGGCAAGTACAAGGTCGAGATGCCCAGCCTCAACTCCACTGTCGACGCGGACCTGGGCCGCCTCGACGAGGCGCGCATCGTGATCGGAGGGCACGCGGGCGTGGTGTCCACCGCGCTGGGGCTCGCAGCCACGATGGCGATGCGTCGAACCGCACCCGAAAATGCGATCCCCCTCAGCTGACCGCGCCGCAGGGCTGCAACGGAACCCGGCACTGACGGAAGCCGCGACCGCCACCAAGGTCGTCGACGGCTCTGCCCCAACCTTGGCCCAGGCCCGCGCTACCTAGTCATCGGCGACCACGACATCCAGCAGATCTGCCGCACGCTCCACGCCGACCCGGACAGCCTCTACCCGCACACCGAGGACGTACGGCAGTACCTCGCCGCAGGGCACCCACTTCGCTGCCTCCGGATCCGCCTCGACCCGGGCGACCGCTACATCGCCCCGACCGAGTTCCTGCCCCACGACGGCTCGACCGCCGGAACCGATCGGCCGTCCATCGCCGCCTTCTGGCTCGGCCGACTCCCGAACATGTCATGAACGATCAGCCACAAGACCGCGCTCGAAGGTTCAGGGAGCCGGGACCCAGACTCGACGCCGCCCGCGCTCGACTCCCCGTCGCCTGACCCACGCTCGGCATATGAGCTCGATGGGAGGACGAGCGGCTCAACCTCGTGTCATTGGCTCCTGCACGCAGCACCCAAGCCGAACAGATCCTGCGAGGACTGTGGCGAGGACGCCCCCTCTCCCCGTTCGTACGTCACCACATCAATGTGCTGGGCCGGTCAGTAGCACCTGGCGTTTGCCCAATTCAGGGCAAGGGCGACAGACTCCTTCGTCATGACGACGACTCAGCCCGCACAAGGGGTCACCGCCGCAGCCGCCAGCCGGCGCGGCACCCGGGACCACAATGCCGACGGATGGGCCATCCACACCTACCCGGTGGCGGAGTTGACAGCTGCGGTGGTGGTGGACGGCATCGGGAACTCCCCCGAGGTGGCTGAACTCTCCCAGCTCGCGGCCCACGTGGCCGCCCGGGTCGGAGTCCGCAAGGGCCGGATGGCCGGCCTCCTCGCCGCAGCGGAGCTGTACAACGATCCGGGCGCCACGGTCGTCGAGCCAGACGCGGTCGCCGTCCTCGCTCTGGCCGAGCCGGGCGAGGGCACACTCCTCTCGTGGGTCGGCGACTGCCGGGCCTGGGGCTTCGACGGCCGGCAACTCAGGCAATACACCACCGACCACTCCATGGGCGAACACTTACGCTACAACGGTGGCAAGTGGATCGACCTGGCGAAGGCGCGGCTGCACGATAACTGGGTGCTGGCGACTTTGGGCAGGGCGGTCGTGGCCAGCGTCTGCCAGGTGGACATCCCCGACCCACTGGTGGTCCTCACCTCTGACGGCGTGCACGATAGCCTCGACGAGGAGGAACTCGACGGCTTGGTCCACGCCCACCCTGATGACCCGCAAGCCCTGGCGGACGCCCTCACCACCGCCGCACGGGCCGACAAGAAGGGGTATCGGGACGACGCCACCGCGGTCGTCCTGCGGCACCACTGCTGATCAGCGCCTGCCGCCATGGGGCGCAAGCAGGCTGGTGACTTCGGCGATCGCCTCCGCCGAGGGGCGAAAGTACTTCCGTACGTTCTCCGGCTTCTTGTGCCGGACTTCGCCATCAGCATCGGCTGGCTGGCGCTCTGGCCACCAAGGTGGGTGAGGCCGGAAGGCCAGCGCTCGTGCAGGTCCCAGCCTGCCCGCCATCCCGCCGGCAATCGTGTGGGCGTCCAGGAGGACGTGGGGCCAGGCGCGTACGCCATCCGCCACAGCGTCTCCTCCCGAAGATGGATGTCCCGGTCGGCGATCAGCCGGTCGATCGAGCGGATTGAGAGCTCGGAGTCCGGCCAACTTCAGGCCAAACACGAGGGGCGGCGGGGCCGGCGTCGCGGTAGAGCTGACGGATGCCACGGACGATGTCGTCATGGTCGCTCAGGTCGATGTAACCGGGATCGACCGCGTGCCCGATGAGGCCGAAGAGCATGTGCATCCGCTTCTGTCCTGCAGGGGTCGGCGAGGTCGCGTCAGTGCTGCCTGCCAGACATTCGGCGATCCGGCCGGGCCACGGCATGAAGGTGGGTTCCGGAACGGGCTGGCCGGACCGCGCGGCGAGTTCCGCGGCTCGGGCATTGATACTCGATGCGTTGGCGGAGCGGTCGGCGCGCTGCTGCAGATCGGGAATGGCCAGGAGCCGGCGGGCCAGGGCGACGATCTCGTCCTGGTGCTGGTCGGCCCACAGGACTTCGGCGCGGCGGTCGCGCTGGGAGCGGTAGTAGTCCACGCGGTCGGCTTGGCTCAGGCGGTCGCCGTAGGTGTCGTCGAGGTCGGTGCGCAGCTGCAGGTACCGGCGTTCGGCGGACTGGCGGGTTCGCATCTCCAGCGCGGTGGCCACCCGCGCCCAGGTGACGCTCTTCGTGCGCGCTGCGCCGATGATGCGCCCCTCGTCGAGCTGCAGCTTGTCGCGCAGGGATCGGATCACCAGGAGCGCGGCGAGCAGGTCCGTCTCGGTGGTCTCGTCGGCTGCGTGCCGTTCGATGAGCCGGGTCACCTGGTCGTACTTGGCTGCCACGTCGCTCAGGAGTCCACTGCTTCGCAGTGTGGTGATGGTCTTGGCGAGCTCGCCGGCCCACTCGCCCTCGCGCGGGGGCTGCGGGGTCAGCAGGTGCTGCCACGCGTAATGGCGATTGGACTCGGCTTCGGCTTGTTCGGGTGATGTCGTCTGACGGGCGACGCTATTTGTCGTCTGACGGACGACATTTTCTGAAGGCATCTAAGCTGTTGCTCCGTAAATTAGAAAGCGGAAGCAAAAAAGAATTACTCGCTGGCCCTGTCTTCGGCGGGCACCTGGGCCTCCTCAGCGGCCTGCGCGGGAATCTGCGGCGCCTCGGCCGGGGGGCGCCGGCGGCGCCGGCGCCGCAACGTCTTGTGGATCTGAGCGCCGCTCCAGCTGGTCACCGCAACGGCGAGACCTGCGACGTACGCGGGCCAGGCTTGTGTCAGAACGTTGGTCATTGCAGGTCAACGCACACGTCGCCTTCGGTGTGCGTCGTGCTCCTTTGCGCTTGGTGTCGGGCGTGGCGAGGTCGTGCCCAGCGTTGGGCAGCTGGACGAGACGTCCGGGTTGGGATCGTCCGACGAACATTCTTATGCCATACGCCTATGCAAAGCGGTCGCCTTTCTGACGCCTGCGCTATTCGCCAGGGTTCGCCACCCTGTGCGCATGCGAGATGCGGCAATTATGCGCATTGAATCAAATCGAACAAAAGCGGAATGGGCACCTCGCGGGATACTCTGCTAAGAGTGGCGGCCTTCATTTCGGGCGTGCCGGGCATCGTGCACGGATTCTCCAGCGCGGCCATCAGATCCACCGGAGGCTGCGGCTCAAGTACCTAGGCGTAATTGTCGTGGAGCCCAGTGATGTCGACGCCGACTTGCCTTGCCGTGCACACCATGGTCCCTGGTGCTCCCGCGCGACCCGCGACGCGGTCCTCGCCGACACCGACGGCCTGGGAGCGGGCACGCGCCGCGACGGACAACGGCGACGCCTCCACGCTTTCAGGCCCTACGCATGCCTGTGGATATCCGAGGTGGAATCGTTCGACGAGCGTGAAATATCTTCAGATTCTCCGGTCTCTCGACAGGGAGGGGGCTCCGGGGAGCAGACTCTCCATACCCACCCCGGAGAGCTGGGCAAGAACCCCCGATTGGATCTCAAGGAGCCACCATGCATGTCGTCGTCCACGGCAGCGCTGCCCGCTATGTCCTCGCCGCGTAGCAGGCCGCCCCTGCCCCTGCCCCTGCTGACGTCGATGTCATTTTTGCGGACGGCAGCAGGGAGGAGGCGGAGCGGGTGGCCTGCGCGTGGGCTGAGAGCCATGGTCTGGGCCACCTGCCCTTGGACCTCAAGCACACCTACGCCGGCCGCTCCTCCCGCTCCGGCGGGCAGCAGGCGATCCGCGTGCCCGTGCCCTGGAGCAAGAGCAACGGGCACGTCATCGTGCTCAGCGCAGCCGAGGTCGCGGTGGAGTGGGAAGAGGTGCAGCACCTGTCCTCCCTCGTCCGCTCGGAGCTTCCGGATCGGCAGCTCCGAGCGGAGGCGGCGCGTGGTTACTTCCGCCTCACCGTGGTCACGGCCCCGGGCGAGGTGGGTGAATGGGACGATTACATCGAGGGGCTGACGGCTCTTCGGAACTCGGCCGCGAAGCATCCCCGTGCCTGGTCGGTGATCCGGGAGTCCGCCCCGTGGGGGCGGGAGGTCGACCAGCTGATGGCTCACGGGTGCACTCCGGACCCGCAGTGGGCGGGCAGGCTCCAGGGGGGCTCTCCCGCCGCCGCCGGCGGAGCTGTCGTTATCGCCCTGACGAAGCGGGGTATGGAGCAGCCCTACGGCGACTGGCCGCAGCCCGGGCAAACCCGACCCTCGCCCCGGGGGCTGGCGTTGACCCGCAACGCCCAGCACCGACGCGAGATCGCCCGTCAAGGCGCCGCGGAGTTCGCGACGCTGCCGACACTCGCCCAAGCCCTCGGCCTGGGCGGCGAGGGCCCCACCACGACCCCAACGCCGTAGAAGCCAACCAGCTCGCACCGCGAACCGACTCAGATGCTCCGAGCCTCACGGACTCCTGTCTGGGACCTACTTGCGGTGCGAAATTGGCGAGTGGCATGCCACATGTTTTCCACTCCTGCCTCTCTGTACGTGCAATTGCACAACGACGCCGCGTCCGTCCACTGCTGTTGACCAGCAGGGATGCGTGGATACCGTCAGGTCGACCCCCGCCGGGGATGCTGCGCTGTCTACGGTGAGGCGCACACCAATGAGGGGATGAGCTGTGGGTGAGCAGTCCGAGCTTGTGAGGGAACTCCGTACCGACTCGGGATTGGGACAGGACAGGGCGCACAGTGCCCGAATGTATGACTACTACCTCGGAGGCAAGAGCAACTACATCGTGGATCGACAGGCGGCCGAGGAGTTGGTCACGCTATTCCCGGCCATCGCGGTGGCTGCCCGGGCCAACCGTGCTTACATGCACCGTGCCGGAAGGTTCCTGGCCCGGCAGGGAGTGCGGCAATTCGTCGACGTGGGCATCGGCATGCCCGCTATGCCCAACCTGCACGAGGTGGTCCAGTCACTCGTGCCCGATGCAACGGTCGTCTATGTAGACAACGATCCGATCGTCCTCGTCTACGCCGATGAACTTGGGAACGGCACTCCGGAGGGAGCCATCCGCTGCGTCGAGGCGGACGTGAGGCAGCCCAACGAACTGCTGGCGGCCGTGGAGCGGACAGGGTGCATCGACTTCGACCAACCGGTGGCATTGAGCCTGCATGCCCTGCTGGACTTCATTCCCGACGAGTTGCACCCGCACCAGATCGTGGGCCAGTTGCTGGGGTGGCTGGCGCCGAACTCCTATCTGAGCTTGACGCACTGCACCGGTGACTTCTCCCCGGATGCCTGGAGGGCCGTCGTCGATGCTTACGGGCATCGAGGGGTTCCAGTTCGGGCGCGCACCAAGGACGAGGTACGTCGGTTCTTCCACGAACTCGATTTGGTCGATCCGGGGTTGACTGTGGCGCACCGATGGCGCCCCGCCCCTGAGAGTGGCCCGATGGTCCCGGACAAGCGGGTCGCCTTGTACGCCGCAGTGGCCCGAGAATCCACAGCCCTTTGAGATACGCTGCCCGCTTCGTGCCCGCATTCCAACGGCCGTCAGGACGTACCGAAGAAGGAGATCGCGGTGTCCAGTGCCCATCTGCCAGAGGCATCCGCGTTGACGCCGTGGGAGTTTCGTAGCCGTCCGTGCGCGGGGCGTTGCCCCTGGATCGTCGGAACGAATCTCGCCGACTTCAGTGATGCGGACTTCGCCAAACTCGAACGCGCCAATGGCACGCCGGACTGCCAGGCAGGCCTGGAGGCCCCGAACATGGCGTGCCACTTGGATCAGCCCGGCACGGCCCATGCGCTGCGGCTGTGCGCCGGATGGCTCGCGGTCGTCGGGCACCACCACCATGGAGTCATCTTGGCGGTTCTTTCCGGACGTCTCCCGGAGACGGTGCTGGAGCCAGGCGACGACTGGCCGGAATTGCACCCCGACCTGGACACCATGATTGCTGAACGCGCTCTGTGGCAGAAGGCACTCGCTCCGAAGGCATCCGCGGCCGACCACGCGGCTGCGCCCGGGACCGGCCCGGCCCTCCGATAGACCCGCAAGCCTCAACGCGCAAGTACCACGATTGGTTTGTGGGCAGGCGGGTTGGTTCCTTTTCCTGTTGCACGACCCGGGCAGGACGCGCGAACGCTGTCCCCGTCGTCCGTGTTGGCGGCCGGCGCAGCCGCTCCAGTTCTGAGAGCCACGAGCTCTCCGGCATCTTCAGCGGCGCCACCGCATCGGCAGCGCCGAGTCCTCGTGGCCTGCGGCTCCTGCGGCCCTGGGCGACAGAAGGCGCCTCAACGTCGGTCCGACCGTGCGTTCGGCGCGGTGTGCCGTCCGCTCAGCCAATGCAGGTCAAGGTCCGTGGAATTGGACGGGTGACGGCACCGGGTCGGTGAGGGAGGTGCTGCACGGCTGGTCACCCAATGGTGTTGAAGCTCCTGTTCTGACTACATGCTGCCGCCCTGGACACCTATCGTGTCTTGTCGGGTTGAGCGATTCGAGAAAGGCCATCGTGAAAAACGACCGGTCCCGTCCGGGCGATCTACTGTGCGGGGTGCTTCCCCAGCTCGTGGGACGACCTGCCCGGACGGAGAAGGCTGAGTTCGACAAGGATATGACCCGCGCGGTTCGCGACGGCGCCCTCACGCCTCTGGAATTGTTGCAGACCGCGCACGCTGTGCGGGATCTGCCGCGGGCGTCCCGGAAGGCGTGGTCCCGGCTGGCTGAGGATCTGGCCCTCGCGTGGACGAGCTTGGGCCTCCTTGCAGATTACCTGGGGGCGGAGGTGGTCCGCCGCAGCGGGCCCCTGGAGGCTGGCCGGGAAGGTCTCCAGCTGGGACTTCGAGGCTACGACAAGGTGCTGCCTGGCCCGGTGGGTGTGGGGGCCAGCCAGAGTCACGCCTTGCACCAGGCAGTACTGGCACTTATGGAGGCTTTCAGCCGACCGGACGCGGACTTCCGGGAGCCGGCACCGCATGCGCCGGCATGGTCCCCGGCCACGGACCTGCTCGAACGAGTAGCCCCCTCTCAACCGCCCTCTGCCCCTATCCCATCGCGGCACATGGGCCCCGCCGACGGCACCCAGCTCCTTGTTGACGCCCTGGGAGAGGCGAGTGACCGCGCAGACGCACAGAAGGCTGCGGCAGAAGCCCAGGCTCTTGCGGCGCAGGGGGCCCTCGCTCGGGTCAAGGCCGACAGGGACAGGCGTGCGGATACCCGTACCGAAGCTCTACGTCTCCATGAAGCGTACGTGGAGCGCGTGCGCGAACTCCAGGCCTTGGCGACGAGTCCCCTTCCAGAGGCAGAACTCAAGACTGCATTCGAGACGCTGAAGCAGAGGGCGATAGACCTTGCGACAGAGCGACTCGAACTCTTCCGGACAGGGATGGCGCAGGCTGGGGCTGCCGATCTCCTCTTTGCCAAGGTCGTGCCAGGCCAGGAGAAGCTGGAGTGCCAGAGCGAGGTACGGCGAGTCGGCGAAGTCGAAGGGTGTTCGCTGTGGATCGGTGAGATCCGCGGCCGGCATCCTGACAATCGGCTGCTCTACGAGGGGGCGGTCGCCGAGCTGGATGCGGACGGCTGGTACACGTGGCGTGGTCCGCTAAGGGGTTCACAGAACGCTGCTCTGGATGCTGCTGCCCGGCTCGCGTGGAGCGAGCTGCAGGACAAGTGCGTCCCAGATCCGTATGCCCCGGGATCGTGGCCCGGGTTCCTCATTCCGGAGCAGTCGGCGCCGGTGCTGGCGGCCTTGGCCGAGGACGGAGCGCTGGAGGAGTTCCGTACCCACGAGGAGCAGACCGGCGACACCTTCGAGGTGAAGATGTCCTGCGTGTCTGGCGGTTTACGTCTTGCGCGCACGGCGGCCGGCGCCTGTGTGGAGAAGGCGAGGGAGCTGTGCGCGCGGCGGCTGCTGGGTGTGCTGGCCGGGGAGACGGGCTTCGGAGGTGTGGCGTGGCCCCCGGGTGAGGTCGAGGAGCGCCTGGAGGCGCTCGCGCGGGAACCGTGGCTGGAGGAGGTGCGGCGTCGGTCGTGGCCGGCTCGCGGCGGCGGGCGGCACGTGGAGGTCTCCTGCCGCGTTGATGGGGTGGTGGTGCGGGCGGAGGCGGTGGCCGCGGAGGAGCCTGTGGCCGTGTCGACGGCTGCGTGGCTGCTGGTCCAGCGTCTGGGGCGGGGCGGCAAGGCCGTGGTGCTGGATGCACGGCCGCAGTGTGCGGCGGGGGCCCTGGAGAGGCTGCGGGAGCGGGGCGAGGCCGGAGCGGTGGAGTTCGCTGACGGGCCGGGCGGGGCCGAGGCGGTGGTCGCGTCGGTGGAATTCGGCGGGCGGCGTCTGTGGGCGGCCAGCGAGGAGCGCGAGCAGGCCCTTCGAGGGGTGTTGGCGGCGGTGCGGTGCTGGACGATGGCGCCCGGGGTGGCGCAGGCGTCAGGGGTGGGCAAGGTCCGGCCCGGCTGGGTGCGTCAGCGTTCCTGGGGCGGCGAGCGCATCGAAGACGTCGGGGAGTTGCGGCGGCTCTTTGGTGAGGGGGTGCGGTTGTGCGTGGCCGGGGTGGAGGACGGCCGGCCGGGGTTTGTGCTGGTGCCGCCGTCCGGCGGGCGCGGTGGGGCGTCGGCGGGCGGCGGGCAGGTGTGGCGGGTGTGGACGGAGCGGGGCGCGGTGCACGTTCCGGGCCCGCTGGTGCCGGTGGCGTTGGTAGCGCAGGCGGTGGTGGGCCGGGAGTGTGAGCCGGAGTGGGATCGGTCGGTGGCGGCGTGGAGGGAGATCCTGCGGTTCGGCTGTGAGGCGGTGGCCGCGGGGCAGGTGTGGCCGGGAGCCCGGGGGGACGGCAGCGTGGTGTGGCGGCCGGGCCCGTGGAGCGACGGGCAGGCCGAGAGGCTGACGAGGCTGGTGGCAGCGCTTCCGCCGTGGGCGCACAGCGCGGCGGTCGGCGCCGGCAAGGGGGCGATGCTGTCGGCCGGCGCGGCGGCGGGGCTGGTGCTGGTGGCGCTCGCGGACGAGTTGGTGCGCAGTCCGGGGGTGGCGGCGGTGTGGGGTTCTTCGGTGCTGACGAGCGTGCGGGGCGGGCCGGTGGAGGGTTCGGTGGCCCAGTGGCTGGACGCGGTCGAGGAGATCGCCGATGCGCTTCCGCCGCCGGGGGTGGTGCTGTCGGTGCAGCCGCCGCCCAAGCCCCGGGCGGCGGCGGCCTCGTTGAAGGTGCAGGTCCGGCTGAGGCCTGCCGACGGGGCCGGGAAGCTGGTGACGCTGCCGGATTTGCAGAAGCAGTTGGGGGCCGAACACCCGGCCGTACTGCGGGCGCTGCGGGCGCTGCGGAAGGCCGCCGGGTGTTGGCCGGCCCTGGCGCCGGCCGTGCGTGAGCGGGCGGATCAGGTCCGCGTCTCCCCCGGTGAGGCGTCGCTGCTGCTGGGGCATCTGGGCCGGGCCTTGCGGCGAGCCGGGATCGAGGTGGAGTGGCCGCAGCAGTGGGCTCGCAGGCTGAGGCCGGTCGTCGTCGTCGGCGGCGGGCCTCCCGAGGCCATGCTGTCGATGCAGGAGTTGGTCGACTACCGGTGGCAGATCCGGCTGGACGGCACGGTGCTGAGCGCCGAGGAGTGCGTCCGCGTCGCGGAGGCCGCCGGGACACTGGTCTGGCTGCGTGACCGGTGGGTCCTCATCGACGCTGTTACGGCGGAGCGTGCCCGCGGCGGCCGGCTGCGTCGGGCTGTTCCCGCCGGGGAGGCTCTGACCGCGGTGCTCCTGGGGTCGATCAGCGTCGGGGAGGACGAGCACGCTGATCTGGTGGCCGAAGGCGAACTCGGAAGGCTCGTCGACCTGTTGTCCGGCGACACGGTCACCGCGATCGAACCGCCCCAGGCCCTGGCGGGCGAGTTGTGGCCCTACCAGCAGGACGGGCTGACGTGGCTGGCGAATGTGACCTCCCGTTTCGGAGCGCTGCTGTGCGACGACATGGGACTGGGCAAGAGCGTTCAGGCGATCGCGCTGATCCTGCACCGCCGCGAGAGGGGCCTGTCCCAGCAACTGCCCGTCCTGGTCGTCGTCCCGACGTCGATGATGCTGACCTGGGTGCGACAGCTCGCAAAATTCGCGCCCACCCTGCCGGTGCGGCTTTACCACGGCGCGGGCCGGACCCTGGAAGGGCTGGAAGCCGACACCGTGGTGATCACCAGCTACGGCACGCTCCTGTTCAGTCAGGACGAACTCGCCGCCCAGACCTTCTCCCTGGTCGTCGCCGACGAGGCCCAGCATGTGAAGAACGCCTCCAGCAAAACCTTCCGGGCGCTCGCCCGGCTGCTCGCCCTCGCCCGGGTCGTACTCACCGGAACCCCGGTCGAAAACCGCCTGCTCGACCTGTGGACGCTGCTGAACTGGACCAACCCGGCCCTGTTCGCCTCACCGGCCTCCTTCCAGCAGGCCTTCGGGGCCCTGGAGACAGGACCCGCGCCAGAGGTGGCGGCCGCGATGAACCGGGTCGTGGGCCGTTTCCTGCTGCGGCGCCGCAAGACCGACCCCCAGGTGGCCCTCCAGCTCCCGGAGAAGATCGACTCCCTCCACACCCTCGCCCTGACCCCGACCCAGATGGGCCTCTACACGAGCACCGTGCAGCTGGCGATGGAACAGCTCCGCAGCGCCTGCGGCAACGAGCGCGCCGGCCTGGTCCTGCGGCTGCTGACGCACCTACGGCAGATCTGCAACAGCCCTACCCACCTGCGCGTCGGCGCCGCAGACTCCGGGCGGCTGGAAGCGGCCCTGGCCGACTACCAGCCGAGCCAGGACAGCAAGGACTCCTGCAAGCTCGCCGCGCTCGACGAGCTGGTGCCCTCCATCATCGACGGAGGCGAGTCGATGGTGGCCTTCACTGAATTCCGCACCATGGCCACGCTGCTGCACCGGCACGCCGACGACTGGGGTGTGCAGCCGCTCCTCCACGTGGGCACGATGAGTTCCGGCGAACGGGACGCTGCTCTGGATGCTTTCCGGCGTCGCAAGAGCCGACTGCTGATCGTCACCTACGGCTCGGGCGGCACCGGCCTGGACCTGACCGTCGCCAGCCACGCTGCCCTGTTCGACCGGCCCTTCAACCCCGCACCGGTCGCACAGGCCATTGACCGCCTGCACCGCCCCGGCCAGGTAGCCGACGTCCACGTCCACCGCCTGACCGTGGCAGGAACCGTCGAGGACAAGATCGAGCAGCTCCTCGCCCGCAAGACCGGACTGCTCAATGCCCTGGAGACAGGCACCGCTCTGAACCCGGCGACGCTGACCGATGAAGAACTCCACGCTCTTGTCGCCCTGGGGTCAGCCTCATGACCAAGCGCCGCATCACAGGCCCCCGCCCACCCGCCCTCGATGAATCACACTCCCCCGTATCCGAACCCCCGGGCCTGACCACCTACTCCGCGGCCCTCACCCTCTGGAAGAAGCCCCCCTCCGATCCCGCCAGCCGGCCTCTCGCCGCAACACCAGCCCCCACAGGCCCGGGGCCCCGGCTCCTCCATGACCAAGCCCTCCCGGCACCCCCGCCCGGGCTCCCCGCCTTGCCAGCACTGCAGAGCATCACGCGCGCGGCGGCAGACCGCGCCCACCGCATCCTCGGCGACATCCCTCTACCCGACACCCCCCTCGCCGACGCCGTCCACATCGCCGACACCGCCGCCCTCACCGACCCGACCCCGGCCTACCGTCTCGACATCGACCTCGGCCACTGGCGCGAACTGCTCACCCTCCACCACACCCAAGGCTGCTCCGCCGACGACACCGCGCCAGGGCCGGAGCCATCCGCATCCCGCTCCTGCAGGCGTTGACCCAGGCACTCAGGCGGCCGGGCGCACAGACCATACGAGCCGAAGCCCCGGGTAGGGCCCTGCACCCCCTCGAATCCCTGAAAGCCCAGGGGCCAGGTGCCGTCGGCGGTGTTGCGGGTGGCGCCGCAGCGGCTGCCGTCGGCGCCGGTGTGGCAGGCGCTGGAGGGGCCTTGCCGGGGTTCGGGTGGAGTCGGTGAGCGGGGCCGGGCGGGGCGTCTATGGGGTGGCGAGCGCCGGGCGGCTCCTGGGGGCGGAGGCGGATTCAGCGCTCGTCGGCCGGTGGGAGGAGATCGCCCCGCATTTGCCCGGGGTGTGGCCCGGTGTCTTGCGGACGGTCGCTGGGCCCGTCGCAGCGCGGCTGCCGGCCGGGGCGTCGGTGCTCGACGCGCGGCGGCTGCTGAACGCCCGGCTGCATCTGCTGCACCTGGCCTGCGGCACGTTGTGCCTGCACGCGGTCGCCCTGCGGTGTCCGGCCGACGGCCGGGTCGTGGTGCTGCTCGGCGGGCACGGAGCGGGCAAGACGCTCGCCGCGCTGGCGCGCCGTGGCTGGCGTGTGCTCGCCGGTCCGCCGTGCTGGACTTCCTGCCCCCGACCCGTTCCTGGTCTCCTACGAGCTGGGCCGGATCGCGTTCGACCCGCGCACGGTCGTCCTCGACGAGGACTGGATCGCCTCGGGGGTGAACCTGGTGGGCGCCTATCTGGAGAGCAACCCGCACCTGCCAGCGGCCGACGTCACCGCCTGCGGCCGGGTGGCGCTGCTGCAATTGATGACGAGCCTGTACGGCGTCAAGCAGCACTACCTCGCGCCCGGTCTCCTCCAGGAGGACCTCGACGGGTTCTGGCGGCTGCGGCACGCCGCGGCGCAGCGGCTGCTGGCCGCGCTCGGCGATGTCGAGAACGCCCTGGAACAGGCAGCCCACCACCGCTGACCCCTCCCGCCTGCGGGCGGCCGAAGAAGGAGAAGACGATGGCGAGGTCCGCGACGGGCGGCCGGTGGCCGGTCCTGCGGGGAGCGATCAGCGGCGAGGAAGTCACGGCCGCGGCCACCGCGCTCGCACAGCGCCTCCGGTTGCGGTGCGAGCCGGCCGAGGGCGGTGCGCTCCACCTCACCGACCCGGCCACGTCACAGATCCGGGTCACGGCGCGGTGGCAGAGCCTGCCGCCGCAGGCCCCGCGCACCCTGGGCGTCCAGGTGCCGCCGCCGCCCGCAGCGGACATCCTGATCCAGGCCGGCCCCGGCTCCGGCTGGGGGCGTGGGGTGGCTCGGCCGAAGCCGTGGGATGTCCATCTGCTCATGTGGGTACAGGACGGAGCGCCGTGTGACCCGCAGCCGCTGCACCGTAGAAGGGGCTCGGCGTCCCCCGCAGTGCCGCAGGGCCTGGCCACCGCGGGCTGTTCAGCCAAGGGCCCGACACCGGCACGTGCCCGACAATCCCTTAAGGCGGGTTCGTCTGCCGTGCATCCGGCGGACTGCTCACCGCGGAGGCCGGGCGTCAGCTGTCGGCAGCTTGGTGGTCGTGCCCCTGCGCCAAGGTGATCTCCGTATGCTTCGCCCGGATCGAGAGCGGCAAGCCTGCGGCCTTCCGGGCTCTGCGGTAGGTCAGCGCCCACCCCATCTGCCGCTGCGGTGCGCCGTCGGAATGCTCCACCCGCCACCACAGCCAGCCAAACGGGTGCGAGCGGCCCTCCACGAAAGGGGCCATGAAGGCATACGCCGGCAGACGGGACACATCCGTAAGCGTCGTAGCGAGTTCCGGAATGCCGCCGAGCTTGATCAGGTCCTGCCGGGTGTCCGTTCGAAGGGCATTCGCGGCTCCCCGGTAGACCGCGGTCAGGAAGGAGCCGGCGACAACCGCGACGATGACTATGAGCACCAGCCACCCTGCGCTCATAGCGCTACGCCGCGCTTCGGATGACCGAACTGACTGCGCTCAGCGCCTCCTGGGCCTCAGGCAGCTCGGCGATAGACGGCATGTCCTGCGCCGCTGCCGAGTTGGCGAGCAGCGTCACCAGCCGGCTCGTCATCTTGTTGCCCTGCCGGGGCCCGAGCTCAATGAACATCGAGGTGATCGCGTCGCGGTCTGTGCCGGCCAACTTGCGCAGCGCCCGCTTGTCGAAGCGGTTCGGCTTCCACTGGCCGCAGGCAAGATCCGCGCTCAGACCCTCCGCCCGCTCCTGCAGGTCACGCATGCCGTCAGGCCCCAAGGAGAACATGTCCCGATTCTGGCACGCGCCGGCGTGATAGGGAACGTGGACCGGCAAGCTCGCACACGCCGATCGGCAATGGTCCGGCAAAGCGGCGACGGCGCAGTCAGACTCGCGACCCCGCCCCATCGGAGCCCAAAATCCGTCTGTGCGCATACCGAATTGGCCGCGAAAGGGCTTGTCGGTTCTGGACATTGCATCAAACTCGATGGCATGAAGACCACGGTCGTGCCCGGCCTGACCATCACAGGCGAAATGTTCGAGGCCGCCTCTGCCGGAGTCGGCAACCAGGTAGCGGAACTTGCTCCGCTCACCTGGGAGCGGTTCATCGCCCCGAGCGGTTGGACCCTTGTCCCCGACGACAGGGGTGACGCCTACAAAGCGGAACTGGTCCTGCGCAGGACAGCGGAGAGCACGGTCAAGATCAATCTGTGGCGCCTGCCCGACCGGCGAGGCAGCGATCAGGCACGCCCGCACGATCATCCCTGGCACTTCCGCTCGCACGTTCTTCTGGGCGGCTACGAAGAGGACCGATATGTTCCGCAGGGCGGACAGGTCGTGCCCCTTCTCGGCGTCAGCCACGCGAGCGGTACGGTGAACGAACTGCCCCTTGCCGTTTACCACGAGGTCACCGCGGTGCATGAGCCGGACCGCACACTCACCCTGATGGTCTGCGCAGCCGGCGCCACCGGCCAGTGGGGCTACCTGGACACCGACACCGGCGAGCACGTCGCCACCAGCCCCGATCCGGACTTCGCCAGCCGGCTGCGCGCCCTCAATCCGCACAAGACCTATTGAAGGCTCGGGCCGTGACCTGTGCTCAGGGGATCGCGGTGCAACTGGCGACCGGTAGGAGCCGCCCTACCGGTCACAGCGGGGCACGGCCGCGACGATCACTTCGCGCATCATCTCGACGGAGTCGTTCCAGCAGTGACCGTACTCGCAGGTGATGACTGCCGGACTGTTCCACGCACCTCGTGCGCGGAGCCTGGTGGATCCGCACACACTGGCGCCGGTCGGACGCTTGCAGCTGACTGTGACGGGTTCCGGCCACGCAGGGAGCGGGGGCTCGCCCTCTTCGAAATAGGTGCTGTCGTCGAGGGCGGCACCTACGAACGACTCGTGCCGGGCCTGTGAATCGGACAGAGGCGGTTGCACAACCAGCTTTCCGACCTCGATCTCACGTTCGTCTTCTGGCTCCCCCCACGGCGGCGTGGCGCGGTAGGTCGCCGCGGTCGGGCTCTTCCCGCACCTCACCTCGGGCGCCGCCGCATCGGCCTCGGTGATCCCGAGCGGGATCTCGGCGATCGGCGTCCATGTGTAATAGCCGAGGTCGAGGTCCTGGTGCATGTAGACAGCCAGGAGACGGCTGATGGAGATCTCGACGCGCTCAGGTCTGATCTTCCGCAACCGGCGGTTGAATTCGGTGTCGTGCACGTCCGGGGCTCGGAAGTAAGTGAGCGTGGAGTGCGGCCAGAACCTGTCTTCGGCTGAACGCAGTCGGATGCCGGGCTCCGTCGAAACCGCGTTGCGCACCAGGGTGTTGATGCTGGCGAGAGGCTTCTCGGGATGCATGGCGACGGTCACGGCGCTCGCCCCCGGCCACACCGGGCCCATGGTGACAGTCACGGGTGCTGAGCGCTGCGCCGCCTCCCTGACGGCCTGCACCGCGCGCTCTACCTGGTCCTCGCCGAGCCGGTGGTGGACGCCTTGCACTGTCCAGTGCAGCCACTGCGCCGGCACAGTGCCGACCCGATCGCCGTACTCGGCGAGCAGGCCATGGTGTGCCTGTGTGAAAGCCACGTACTCCGGGTTGTTGAGCACAGCGATGAAGTGCAGGTAAGGGCCGTCAGCCCACGTCCGTTTCGCGGAAAAGAAGCTCTCCACGTCCCACCCCTCCGAATACAGACCGCTTGACGGCACGCTACCTCCTTCCGCCAGCAGTTCGCCCTCCCGTCGGCCTGTGGATTCGGCGTACGCGGCATCGGGTGAGCGGGCACCATGGGTGTATGCCCGCTGCCGATCATGCACCCGCCCGCTTGGACCCGTACGCCCTCGATCTGGAGCTGAGCCTCCTGCTCAGCTCCACCGCTCCCTCCGGGTGGCGCAGAGCCGTTGAGGAGGCCGCTCATCTGCTGAGTGAGCGCTACAGCGGCGACTGGGCCGAGCTGCACACCCTGGCCCTGCTGCTCTTTGCCCGCACGTATTCAGGTGACCGGACGCCTCGGGACGTGCCCGTCGACGAACTGGTCCAGGCCCTCGATGACCCGACTGCGGGCGAGAACCGCGTCACCGAGGAGATCCGGCAAGCTCTCGACGCCACGGGCCAGGGATACGACCCTCGAATGCCTCGCGAGGAGCCGCCGCTGGGTCTGATTCTCGGCCCTGTTTCGGACCGGTACGGCGGGCCCGTCGCCTGGTCCGACGAATTCGATCCCGTACCTCCAGGCCCGTCTCCTTTGGACCACGCCGCCAAGCGGCTCCTCGGCTATCTGAGCACCTACCAGCCCGGCCGTAGGGATAGTCCTTCAACGGTTCCTGACGTTGGTGACGGTCCGTTGCACATTGAGGCCGAGCTTCTATTCCTGGCCTCTCGGGACAGTCTCGTACCTCCGCGTTGCGTCGGAGGCTGCCCCGACCATCCGCGCCGTCTCACCGTCGATGGCCCGGAGGTCACGTTCCTCTGCGAGGGCTGCCACACGAGAAGGAGGCCGCGGCAGCTCGCTCCTGCGCAGGTGCGGCTTGCTCTGGCCCGCGCCCTCGGGGTGGCGCCGTCGGCGCACGGTTCGTACAGCGTCTCCGAGCTGCATATCCCCCTCGCTGAGATGGGTCGCGGGGCTGATCCGTACCAGTTCAACTGGCTCCTCTGCGGCCGCGAGAGATAGCCCCCTGAGGCGTGGCCTCACCAGCGCCGAAGACACTGGCGGCGGCTTCCGCCCCGTGGCACCCGAACTCGTTGCCAAGGTCGAAGCCGATACCGCCCTAGATGTGCCATCTCATGAGGTTGGTGGCTTCGCCTTGAGCCAGACATGCGTCAGCCCCGGCGGGCTCCGCCGGGGCTGATCTGTTCTCAGGTCCTGTCAGTGGTCGCCGGGGCGGCCCGGGTGGACGGGGCACGGTCCGTAGGCGCCGGGGTGGTTCGGGTCCTCGGGGTGGGCGTGCGGGATGCCGGAGAGTCCGCACTTCGTCTTCGGGTCCTCGTCGCAGTACTCCTCGACCACTCCTCCCGCCCGGCAGCCAGTCCCACCCGCACGAGCGAGGACATCGCGGACCTGGTCGAGGCACTTCGACTTCAGACGAAAGTACGGGCCCGCCCGGCTCGCCGCCGAACTGGAGCGGCTGCACGGCATCACCGTGGCGCCGGCCACCGTGCACCGCATCCTCGTCCGGCGCGGCCTGAACAGGCTGCGTGACCTGGACCCACCGACCGGCGAGGACCTGCGCCAAGTCGTCCGCTACGAACACGAACACCCCGGCGACATGCTCCACGTCGACGTCAAGAAGCTGGGCCGCATCCCGGCTGGCGGCGGCTGGCGCATGCACGGCCACGGCACCGACGCCGCACGGGCTTCTAAGCGCACAGGTCCGGGCACAGGGAAGGTCGGCTACACCTACCTGCACACGGCGATCGATGACCATTCCGGGCTCGCCTACACGGAGGCCCTGGACGACGAACGCGCCGTGACTGCTACCGAGTTCTGGAGCGAGCAGCAGGAGCAGGCCCACACCCGAGAATCGAAATGAGAGCTGGGCACACCGCGTCCGCGCTCACAACTGGTCGGTGGACTACCGGCGCCACCGGTGGCGGGCGAGCAGCTGAACCAGACCGCGCAGCGGTTGCCGACGGATGGCTACGTCCACGTGCGTGCGAGCCGTCGTTTGTGGAGACCGACGCCGCGAGCACTACACCCACATCAAATTGGTCGGCCTGAGGGCCATCGCTTCAGGACAAGCTTGGAAGTCATGCTCGAGAGGTCGAGGGACCGGTGTGCGACCCAGTTGACGACGCGGCACTCCTGGCCTGCCGCGAGGCTTTGCAACGTGACGATCTACTCACGTTGCGTGATGCGGTCTGCGGTTGTAGGCGGAAGCCGGGATAATTCGGAGGGAGAAGGCAACGGAGAGGATGCGCTGGATGTCTGCGGAGCGGGTCGATGTCGCATACGCCCTGGTGAGGGACGCGGCCGGAGGCCGGGTGCTGCTGGTGCGCAACAGGGACACCTGGAGCTTGCCCGGCGGACGGCGCGAGGCCGCGGAGACGCTGGCCGAGGCTGCGGTCCGTGAGACGAAAGAAGAGGCCGGGGTCATCGTCGAGGCCGGCCCGGTCGTCCACGTCAGCGAGCGCATGGACGCCGCGGTGCACGACGTGTTCACCGTCTTCCGCGCCGATTTGCTGTCCGGGGAGCCTGTGGCCGGGGGCCACGACGAGGACGTGGTGGAGGCAGCCTGGGTGCCGGTGGAGGAGGCCAGCGCACTCATGCCGTGGTACCGGGACGGCGTGGCCGCGCTGTTGGCAGCAACCGGCGCCGGGTACAGCACCACCCGCGAGTGACTGGCGTCCGTCACAGGGGGCGGCGGGTCGCGGCGGGCAGGGAGGAGGCCGAGGCGTGGCCGTCCAGGGCTCGGGCGCAGACGTCGGCGGCGTGTCGTACGGCTTGCGTGGTGAGTTCCAGGTGTTCGGTGGTGTGGACGGCTGTGGGGTAGAAGATCCCCCGCACAAGGGCCCCGGCGCGGATGGCCTCGGTGAGGAACAGTGCCTTCAGCCGCGGCGCGTTGACCTGATCGTTTGCGGTGGTCTCGATGCCGAGGAAGCAGTTGTAGCCGGTCAGCCGGATGTGCCCGGACAGGCCCGCCTCCGCGAGTACCGCGTCCACGGTGTGGCGGAGTTCGGCGCCGGTGGCGTGCGCGCGGGCGAGGGCGTCGGTGGCGGCGATCTCGTTGACGGTGGCGACCATGGCGGCCAGGGCCACGGTGTCGCTGCCGTGAGTGGTGGACAGCAGGAGCAGCGGCGGTCGGCCGGGGAGCGGGCGCGCGTGGTCGCCGAGTTCCATCAGGCCGCGGCGGCCGGTGAGCGCCGACAGGGGCAGGCCGCCGCCGATGCCTTTGCCCCAGCAGGTCAGGTCCGGGTGCACGCCGGTGAGGGCGCGGGCCCCGCCCAGGTGGTACTTCAGGCCGGTGACGGTCTCGTCGAAGATGAGCACGGTTCCGTGCTGGGTGCACAGTTGCCGCAGCCGGGCGAAGAACGCCGGGTCTGGCGGGGTGAAGCGGACAGGCTCCAGGATGATCGCCGCGAGGTCTTTGCCGCGGGTGGTGAAGAGGTGCTCGATGGCGGCGGTGTCGTTGTAGGGGAAGTCCAGGGTGCGGGCAGCGGGCTCGGGGTGGGTGCCGCCGCGGGCGGCGGTGGTGCCGATGAACCAGTCGCCGGTGGAGAAGAACGGATGGTCGGCGCATTTGGCGATCAGCGTGCGGCCGGTGGCGTAGCGGGCGAGCTTGAGGGCCCCGTCGACGGTGTCGGAGCCGTTTTTGGCGAATTTGACCATGTCGTCGCCGGCCGCGACCAGGCCGAGGAAGGTCTCGGCTGCTTCCAGCTCCATGGTGGTGGGCAGTTGGAAGGCGGTGCCGTGCTGTAGGGCGCGGGTGACGGCAGCGGTGACGGCGGGGTGGGCGTGGCCGAGCGGGCAGCAGGTGAGTCCGGCGAACCAGTCGGTGTAGCGGTGGCCGTCGGCGTCCCACGCGAAGGCGCCCTGGCCGCGGGCGAGCAGGGGCGGGGCGGTGACGGGCCACTGGTCGGCGGCCTTGCTGTAGGCGTGGGCCCCGGCGGGGACCAGTTGGCGCAGGCGCGCGGCGGCCGCGCGGCCGTGGGGGTGGAGTTCGTCCATTGCTACTGCTCCTTGCGTGTCAGGTGAGTTTCAGAGACAGGCCGCCGTCGACGGTGATGACCTGCCCGGTCAGGTAGGCGGCGTCCGGACCGAGCAGGAAGGCGGCCACGGCGGCGACGTCCGCAGGTTCGGCGAGCCGGCCGAGGGGGATGCGACCTTGCAGCATGGCGCGGGGGAATCCGGGGTCGGCCAGCGAGCGTTCGGTCTCCACCGCCCCGGGGGCGACGGCGTTGATCCTCACTCGGGGTGCGTACGCGGCGGCCAGCGACCGGGTCAGCATCGAGGTGGCGGCCTTGGAGGATTCGTAGGCGGCGGAGTCCGGGCCGGTGAAGGTCGCGGCGATGGAGGAGATCACCACCGCCGCACGCATGGCTGGCTGTGCGGCGGCGGCCCGCAGCAGCAGGAAGGCCGCGGTGACGTTGGTATGGAGCACCCTGTCGAAGCCGGCCGCGGTGAGTTCGGCGAGCTGGGTGGTGTCGATATCCGCGGCGCAGTGCACGACCGAGTCCAGGCGCCCGTAACGGGACACGGCCTGCCGGACGAGGTCCTCCGGCCCGTCCGGGTCGGCGAGGTCCGCGGGCACGAAGGCCAGACGGCGTCGGGCCGGGTCGAGTCCGGCGGCGAGCGCGTCGGCGCGCTCGGGGTGCTGGTAGTAGGTGGCCAGGATGCGGTGGCCGTCGGTGTGCAGGCGGCGGACGATGGCCGCGCCGGTACCGCTGCTGCCTCCGACCACGAGCGTCACCGGCGTAGTGACAGCTGGGGCGGTCACGGGCGTGCCCCGGCCAGGTGGTGCCTGTCCATCCAGCCGGCGAGCAGCTTGCGGAAGCCGTCCAGCATGCCTTCATCGGGCCAGGCCGCCCCGAAGTAGGGGAAAGCGGCGAGATATTCGATGCCCTGGTAGACCGTCAGTCGCTCCTCGAAACCTTCCGGCAGTGCGGTATGTGTGGTGTACCCGGCAAGGAACGGGTCGCGCAGCTGCGGGTGTGTGTCGAAGACCCACATGCCGAGCTTCACGAAATCCCACACCGGGTCGTAGAACGCGGCGGCTTCCCAGTCCAGGAGCGCTGCGGTGCCCGGATCGTCGTTCAGCAGAAGGGTGTTGGGCAGGTAGGCGTCGCGATGGGTGAGCCGGGGCGTGATGTCGCCGTTCAGACCGTCGATCAGCGCAGTGAGCCGGTCGGCGACCGCGTAGAGGATCGGCGCCGGGAGGGCTTCGGCCTTCTCGGTCGCAGAGACAAGTCGCTGAAGGCGGGCGGTGCACGCGGCCTGCCAGGAGGGGTAGGTGATGGTACCGGCGCAGTCCTCGGCGAACCGGGGCCCCGGGATGCGGTGCAGGGCAGCCATGGCCTGTCCCAGGGCGCGGCCGAACCGGGCGGTCCCCCCGGCGTCGAGACGGGCCAGTGCGGTGGCTCCGTCGGTTCCCTCAATCCAGGTCTGCACGTAGCAGGGGCGCTGGAGCGGGCCGCCGCCGTCGCCCACAGCGACCACAAGCGGCGTGGCGACTCCGCCGGCGGCGGCGAGTTGCTGGGCGGCGACCTGCCGGTACAGGTCGCACTGGTACGGGCGCCGAATCCCAGTCTTGATCAGGTAGCGGCCCGAGGCGGTCCGTACGGTCCACGACAGGTGGCCCCAGCCACGTGAGAGCGGGGCGATGCGCTCCACGTGCTCCCCGGTGAGTTGGGTGAACGCCACGCGGGCCAGTTCGATGGGCGGGTGGTCGGCGGCCAGGGCCGGCAGGGTCATCTCGAGCCTCCAGGTCGTAGGGGCAGGTCGGCGATCAGGTCGGCGGAGGTCGCCAGGGCGGTCAGCGGCTGGGCCAGGCGCCACACCGGAACCGCCTGGGCCAGGGCGAGCCCCTGCTCCGCTCCGGGCGCAGGGGTGGGCAGATACGGCTGGAGCCATGACTCGTAGGGGTCCGCGACCGCACAGTGAGCCGCGACCGCCGAGGCCGCGGCCTCGGCGGTGAGGCGGTGCGCTTCGGGGCGAGCGGTGCCGTGGGCGAGCAGGATCAGGGCCGACAACTTGGCCGTTTCCGCGAGCGCGGTGCCGAGCGCGGCGGCCAGGCGGTGCGGCGTCAGGTACAGCGCACGCTTCGGGCTGTCGGTTTCGGCTGCGGCGGTCAGCAGACCGGCGGCGTCTGTCAGGTGGGGCAGGACCTCACGGCGGACCTCGATCGCACGCGGGTAGCCGCGGGCGATCACGCGGCTGCCTGCGCCGGCATGCAGGGAGGCGTCGTCGTTGGCGACCAGCGCACCAGGGTGGCGGTGCAGCGTGGCGATGAGCGTGGTGGTCTTGCCCGCGCCCGCACCGCCGAGCAGGGCGACGCCGGTACCGTTCACGGTGAGGACGGCTGCGTCGAGGAAGATCGCACCGTCGGCAGCGAGTTGGCGCCGTATCAGGGCACGCAGCAGCCGCACCAGTGGCCGCACACAACCCGAAGAGGCAGGCAGGTGAAGGGTGCGCTGATCGGCCCCGAGGTATACCGCGGTCCCAGTGTGGGAGGGCACCGCCTCGCCGGCGATGCTCGGTCCGACGTGTACGGCCCAGATGCCCGGCGGGGCGTGGTCGGCCGGGCTGGAGGTGATCCACGGGTGGCATGCGGCCGTGAGCGTGTCCAGCAGCGCGTCATCGGCCTCCACTGCGACACGGGCTCGGCCGCAGCGCAGCACCGCGGCGCTCACCGCGCCGTGCTTTCGGTGATCAGGTTGACCAGGAGTGTGCGCTGGGCGGCGAGGTCGCGCAGCGCCGCCAGCGGCCGGGCCAGGGCGGGGCCGAGGTCATGTCCGGCACGGAGCAGCGCGGTCAGGTGGGCGGGGTCGGGGAGTTGGGAGAGGACCATGGCCGGGCACAGTGTCCGTTCCTCCGCTGGAGTGAGCGGTGCCGTGGCGTGTTGCTGGTAGCCGGTCAGGACGGCACGGAGCAGGTGGGGCTTGATCCGGTAGTCGCCGCTGCCGGTGCGGGCGAGCATCAGCGCCGCGTACGCCAGGTCCGTGATCCTCGGGCGGCGGCCGACGCCGTCGAGGTCGATCACGCCCGTGATCTGCCCGCGGTGGTGCAGCAGGTTGTGGCCGTGGAAGTCCCCGTGCCCCCACACCTGACTGTTCGCCTGCTGTAGCTCGGGGGCGTGCTCGTGGAGCTGGTCCAGGTGGACCCGGTAGGCGTTCAGCAGTGCGTGGTGCCCGTCGGCCACGTCGGCACAGGCCCGCCAGGTCTCCTCTGGCAAGGTCAGCCATGCGTTCCAGGCGGGGTCCGGGCCGACCGTGGTGAGGCCGAGTTGAGCGGGAAGGCGGTGGAGGTCCGCGAGCCGGGCGGCGGCCAGCTCGGCCAGCTCGGCGGTCACGACGTCCAGGGGGCGGCCGGGCAGGTAGTCCAGCAGCAGCCATGGCCGGCCCTGAGCGTCGTAGGTCCACGCCTGTCCGTCGACCGTGTGCCTGGGCGCTGCGACCGGCAGGCCCCGGGTGCGGGCGGCCTGGTGGAAGCCGAGCAGGAAGGCCAGCCGCTCGGGGCGGGCATCGCGCCGCGGTCCGCGCAGCACCCACCGGCGACGTCCGGCGCCGTCGGTCAGCGCGACGACTTGGTTGGCAGTCGCCCCGCCGCCCAGCAGCACGCCGCCGGCGGCCGGGATGGCGAAGGCGTCGCGGGCCAGCGTCACCGCCGCGCTGATCTGTGCCGTCATCGCTCACCTTCCGGAGTGAAGAAGCGGGCCAGTGGTCCGCTGGTCAGAGCCGTGGCGGTCCGGGCCAGGTGCGAGGCGGTGTCCCCGGTGTACGGCTCGGCTCGGGGGATCTCGGCGGCCACCGGCCCGGTGTAGCCGCCCGTCGCCAGTGCGTCGAGGGCGTCGGCGAGCGGCAGGCGGCCCTGGCCGGGCAGCACGCGTGCCGGTCGGCCTTCCTCGGGTACGGGGTCGGCGAGGTCGGCGAGGTGCACCCAGCCGACCGCGCCTCGGGGCAGGCAGGCGATGTGCTCGACCGGGTCGAGCCCGGCAAGGGCGAGCGCCGCCACATCCACCAGCAGCCCGGTGCCCTCGCAACCAGCCGCCTGCCAGATCCGTCCGGCCTCCTCAAGGAGGGCCGGCGCGTGGAGTTCGACGTTCACCCGCAGGCCATTGCCTCCTGCCACGGCGGCGAGCTCGCCGAGCCGGGCCGCCACCACCGAGCCGCCCGCGGTCGCCGTGCGGGGGACGAAAACCGACAGCCGCGGGCAACCGACCGCATGGGCCAGGCGGCACGAGCGCTGCCACGCCTGAAGGGCCTTTGGCCATCGGTCGGGCGGGACAGTGAGGTCGGCGGGAGTGCCGGTGCCGCATGAGAGCTGCCCCACCCGGAGGCGATGGCGGGCCAGCAGGCGTACCAGCTGGGTGTGCCCGTGCCGCAAGCGGTACTGAGCCAGCGCGAAGGCAGGCACCTCCAGCACCGGGAAGCCGGCCCGCCCTGCAGCCGGGACCAGTTGGTCGATCGGCAGCCGGTACCCGGCAGTCGCCTGGTCGACTGCTGGCGTGAACTCCGCAGTGCGGGCCGGATTCCTGGTCATTGCCCGCCCCTGTCAGTGCATCCGGTAGGAGCCGGCGAGGATGTCCGGCACGCTGCCGGGCAGGGCCGCGAGGGCCTTGTCGACCAGCGGTGCCACCGCCTCCACGTCCGGGGCAGGTCCTCCGCCGGCCGCGGGTTCGACGCGCACCACCGCGGCCCACGGGTCGGTCAGCTCTCGGCCGCTCTGCCCCACCAGCAGCACTTCGGCGCCGTGCCCGAGCTCGCCGTGGATGCCGCTGGCGATCAGGTCGGCGGCCACGCAGTAGACCTTGCCGGTGTGGTAGACGGGGTTCTTGCCGCAGATGCCCTCCATGGTGAACGGGCGCATCGCCGAGATCAGCCCGCCGTAGCGGTTGCCCCGCCCCACCAGTCCCTCGTCACCGGTCTCGATCGAGGAGCCGGTATGGGTGAGGTACAGCTCCGGGCGCTGCTCGTCGTCGCGGGTGTTCAGCCAGATCTGCACCTGAAGATCGGGGTAGCGCTCCGCGGCGTGCTGGGCGAGTGCGGCGCGGGCCGTCTCCCGGTTGGCGACGTAGGTGTCGAGGTCGGGGACGTGGGCGGCGATCTGCGGCACCGCGCAGGTCAGGTTCACCACCGATCCGGTCCGGTGGGCCATGACCTTGATGTCGCTCCCCAGCCAGGCCGGCTGCTCGTGCCCAGCGAGGACCTCCTCGACGTCGAGGACGAGCTGCTCGGTCGGGGTGGGCGGGGAGAACGCCGCGCCGGAGGACGTGTCGTTGCACGCCAGCTTCTTCAGCTCCGGCAGGTCGGTCAGAGACTGGGGGGCGAACCAGCGGCTCCGCACGTTCGCCGCGTCCTTCTCGCCGATGCCGCCGGGGCTGTCGCCCTGGCTGGCCTCGTAGAGCAGCCGCAGATCCTGCTCGACGTCCAGCATGGGGAACCGGTCGGCGAAGAAGGCGCGGGTGGCGTCGGTGAGCATCTCGCGCACCGGGATCGGCTCGCCGGCGAACGAGCCGGAGGCGCGGCCGCAGAGCAGGACGCGGACGGGGCTGAGCATCTGCCCGCCACCGAAGCCGACCTGGACCCGGCCGCCGAGGATGCCGGTCTTGTCGAACTGGTGGTGCAGCACGGCACCGAAGTGCTCTTGGGTGTAGCGGGAGTAGACGGCCGAGAGGTGTTCGCCGAGCGCGTCGGCGAGGGTGTCGGGGTGGCCGTGGCCTTTGCGCTCGACGATCTCGAACGGCTCGTCCGCCCGGCGGGCGGCGGCGGGCACGTAAGTGAGGTTGCTGCGGTCCATAGTGTGGGTCTCCTCTTGACTCAGGCGGCCGGAACGGTGGCGGGGGCGGCGAGGTCGGTGGCGAAGTGGCACAGCCGCTGCCACTGGGAGGACAGGTCGTGCGCCGCGTGCCCGTGGGGGTCCTTGAAGAAGAACGCCAGGTCGTCAAGCGCGCCGGTCCGGCCCCTCTGGTGGGCGCGGGCGGTCAGGCGGGCCAGGTCCAGCACCAAGGGGCCGGCCAGTGCGGAGTCGATGCCGGACCAGGTGAAGTCCAAGCGCATCCGGGCGCCGAGGAACCCGGTGAACGTCACCAGGTCCCACGCGGTCTTCGCATCTCCCAGGTCGGGGACCTCGTCGATGCGCACGCCGCCCTCGGGCAGGTAGCCCAGCGTGGCTTGAAGCACCTCGGCCTTGCTGGCGGTCTTGGACGCGTTCGCTCCGGGCTCGGCCAGGGTGGCTCCGTCCCCGCCGCCGAGCAGGTTCACCGACGACCACGAGCCCACCCGCAGGTTCCGGCACGCGAACATCGGGGCCAGTACGCTCTTGACCAGCGTCTCCCCGGTCTTGCCGTCCCGGCCCGCGGACGGCACCCGCTGCCGCTCGGCGAGCTGCGCCAGTGCGGGAAGTCGCGCCCCGGTCGACGGGGTGAAGTCCACGAAGCCGCAGCCCGCGCTCATGGCCGCCCACGCGTACAGCGAGCTCGCCGGCAACACCGCCTCGCCCTTCTTCAGGGCGGCGGCCAGCGTGTCGACGTTCTGGTGGGCCGGGTGCGATGCGGCGGCCGGCTCGGTGGACGCGACGTGCACGACCACCACGCGCTCCAGGTCGTGGCGTTCGGCGAACGAGGCCAGGTCTGCGGCGATCAGCTCGGCGTCCCGGCCCGCGTGCCCGCTGGCCGGCGCCGGACGCAGCTCACGCTCCGCCTCGGCGAGGTCCCCGGCCAGGGCCTGGACCAGGCGGGCCGGGAGCACCCCGGCCTCCGCCAGGGCCTCGGCCTTCTTCCCCCACGGCACCTCGGCGACATCGTGGCCGCCGAAGACCAGCTCGTCGACGCCGGGCAGGCCCGCCTCCGCGAACGGTTCCAGCTCGGTCACCATGCCGCCGGTGCCGGCCAGGCCCGCCCGGATCGCCAGCGCTCCGACCACCGTGGTGGTCGCCACCGACCCGCGCGCACCGACCAGCCACACGCCCGTGCGGCCCGTGTCCGTCTTGTGTGCAGGCATGCCCCACACCCCTTCAATCTCCGCGGCCCCGATCGGGGCCTGGTTGACGGTGTCTCAAGACAAGCGCCAACCGGACAGGGTGCGGAATGCCTCTGTTGTTGCCTCGTGTTGCCTCGCTGCGGCCGTGCTGGCTCCGGGTGTCAGTGGCTGCCCCTACGGTGAGCGCTGCACCGCTCGCGCTCTGTTGCCCGTCCTGCAAGGAGGCACCCGCCGTGACGCCGCAGCTGTTCAACCACCCTCTGACGTTCCTCCGGTACGCCTTCGGGCCCAAACCGCTGACCGCCGAGCAGTACCTGCGGCTGGTGGCCGACCGCCACGCCGCCCTCGGCTACGGAGCCATGGCCACGCGGAGGGAAAAGCAGAGCCGCTGGGAGAGCGGCGCCGCGACCCCCGAGCTCCCGGCCCGCCTCGCCATCGCCGACCTGCACTGCATCCCAGCCGAAGCCGTGCACACCCTGCCCTGGCCAGACTGGCTGCTCCTGGCTCTCGATAACCGCTCGGTCGTCGACTTACCGTGGACGCAGACGGGCATGCTTCATGCCCTGGCCGACACCGCTCGCGGAGGGCCCATGGACCGACGTGCATTTCTCATCGCCACCGGCGCCACCCTCACAGGTGCCGCCGACCACTTCCTCGCCTCCCTCGGACACCCAACCTCCACCGCGACCACTGGCCGGCTGACCGTCACCCCAGCCATGGTCGACCACCTCGACCAACGCCTCGATCACCTGCGGCACCTCGACGACACCCTCGGCGGCGGCACCCTGCGCACCCTCGCCACCGAGGAACTCAAGCTCGCCTCCAGCCTGCTCGACGACGCCCGCTACACCAGCACGGTCGGCACCCGGCTCCACTCCGTCGTCGCCGAAGGCGCCCGGCTGTGCGGCTGGCTGTTCTTCGACTCCGGCCACCACGCCGCCGCCCAGCGCTACTTCCTCACCGCCCTGCGCGCCGCGGCAGCCGCCGACGACCACGCCACCGGCGCCAACACCCTGGCGTTCATGGCCATCCAGACCTACTCCACCGGCAACCCCGCCGACGCCGTCGACCTCGTCGAAGTCGCCCAGAACGCCGTCGGGCGCGGCGCAACTCCGCGCGTGAAGGCGATGCTCCACGCCCGCATCGCCCGCGCCTACGCCAAGACCGGCCAGCACAAGGAGTGCGCACACGCCCTGAACGCCGCCTTCGACGCCCACGCCCAAGGTCCGCACGACGACGATCCAGCCTGGTCCTACTGGCTCTCGACAGGCGAGCTGGAAAATCTGACGGGCTCGTGCGCACTGGATCTCGGTGACCCCGCTCGCGCCCTGTGCCATTTCGACGCCGCACTGGCCGCCGCCTACGACCAGGACGGCTACCACCGCGACCACGCTCTCTACCTCACCCGAACCGCCGAGGCTCATCTCGCCCAGGGCGACATCGAACACGCCTGCGCCAGCGCATCCCGGGCTGTCACCTTGCTCGGCGGCGTCGCCTCCGCCCGCAGCTCCTCCACCCTGAACGGCTTCCGCGACAAACTCGCCCCCCACCACGAAGCACCGGCCGCCAGCGACTTCCTTACCTCCTTCCTTTCCTGACCGACGGCGTCAGTGCGCCGAGCCATGAACGGGGTGGTGGAAGGGGCTGTTGCCTCGACGTCGTGGATGCGACCGAGGTGGAAGCTGTACACGTCGGGACCGGCGTGGGCTTGCGTCTGGTCGCCTCTACCAGGCCGGCCCCGAGGGAATGTCCACCAACTCGCCGCGCGGAACGCCGCGGCGGGCCGCGCGCACTACTCAGGCCACCTTGAGGCGTACCGGAAGGCGTACGCCGATGTCGACGCTCCCGACGCGTGGAACGTTCGAGGACGCCCTTGAAGCGCGACGGAGACCCTCGACGCCGGATCCCGAGGTGCCTGACCGGCTGGAAGCTGCTCAGTCGCTCAGGGGAATTTCCGCTACCCGTTCCCACGACATGCGCCATCCACCGAGGTCGTCATCAAGAGTCCACGCCACGTCGAGGAGATGAACGCGGTCGACGAAAAGCGTCGCGCGACGCGGGACCACCTTGTTACGCAATTCGCTGTTCAGAGGGTCGGACGAAGCTGAGCCCCAGCTGTAGCCGAGGGAAATGTGTGGGCGCCCGCCGGAATGCTGCAGCGCTACGTCGCCACGGGTCTTGCTGATCGCTGTTCGGATCCGCTCGATAAGCGCAACCGTGTCCGCCTCCGGCCAGACATCCAACACGGCACCCGCAATATTTCCGATCGGTGGCCCAACTTCCGTCGTGAACGCGGCTACGTCGGATAGCTCCGCGCGCAGAGCATTCGCCAGTTCCTCTCGTGCGGCCTCGTTGTATTCAGCGGCCGGTACATCGGCCAGCATTTCACCGGTCAGGTGCAAGAGGCCCGCGTCGTCCGGTCCGCTGCCGCACTGCGGGTCGATCGGGTAGCGAGCAAAGATCGGCTGGCATGCGTGGGCCATGGCGAGCAAATCGTCGTCTGCTCCGGGCCGAGGCAGTACGTACACGTGCAGGGCCCGCATGCCGCTCACCCACGGTCGGCCTTGAAACTTCGGTGCGAACGGTTCCATAAAGGCGTTCCTCCCCACTGTCCCGGGCGCCGGTATGGCGTCCGGTGGCCATCTTGGCTCCTCCCCCTCGTGGACGAGGGGCATTCCTAGCTCACGTCGCCTGCGGCCCGGCGGACCAGCAGGTCTTAGGGGTCCTTTCAGAAAGCTGGGAGTTTGCGGGCGAGGATCATGCAGTGGGCGAGTTGGAGGAAGGCGTCGTGTATGTCGTCGCGTGCTTCCCAGCGGGTCCGTAAGCGGCGGGGGCCGTGGAGGTGGGCGATGGCGGATTCGGCGACCCAGCGGACGCGGCCCAGGCCCGAGCCGTGGGGCTGCCCGCGGCGGGCGATCTTCGGGGTGATGTTCCGCTCGCGCAGCCGCCGACGGTAGATGTCGTGGTCATAGCCGCGGTCGGCATACACCGCACGGGGCCTGCGGCGGGGACGGCCCCGCTTGCCCCGCACCGGCGGCAGGCCGTCGACCAGCGGCAGGAGCTGGGTGACGTCGTTGCGGTGTCCGCCGGTCAGCGACACCCGCAGCGGGATACCGTGCGCGTCGGTCAGCACATGGTGTTTCGAGCCCGGCCGTGCACGGTCAACCGGACTCGGACCGACTTTTGGGCGGCTTCGCCCCCGCTTGGCCTGCACATGCGAGGCATCGACCGTGGCCCGGGAGAAGTCCAGCCGGTCCGCCGCCCGCAACCGGTCCAACAGCACCCGCTGAAGCTCATCCCACACGCCAGCCGCCGCCAGCACGTCGGCCCCGAACCGAACCCCAGCTCCTGCGGCAGGAACTCCCACTGGATCCCGGTATAGAGCACGAACAGCGCACCCTGCAGCGTCCTGCGGTCATCGATCCGCTTGCGCCCCGGATGCCGGTAGCGGCGTTCATGCCTGGGAAGAAGCGGCTCGATCACCGCCCACAGCTCGTCACTGATCTCCCACGGCTTCGGCCGAGTCATCCTCACTCCCAAGGAACGAGATCACCTGCCCCTCCACCGTGCCACACGAAGATCATTCTGCAAGGACTCCTTAGGGCTCGTGCGGTTCGGCTGCGTCGCCCGGGTACGCACCGAACGCCCGGATCGGCGGACAGAGGTGTGCGCTGTCGCCGCCGATCTATTTCTGTCCACCACGCCTGATAGTTCGCTAGCATGATGTTGTCATCAGCCCTGGAGGGTCCCCCATTTCGCCATGACATCTGGAAAACCTCCATGCCTGACTTTGACCTTGCCCCCGTCGCGAGCATGCTCGCGGACTGGGTTGAGGGGGCGCCTGATGACTCCCTCTTGAGCCGCCGGACCCGTCTGCGGGCCTACGTCCGTGTGGGCCGGAACCGCTTCCAGCTGGGGATGCTCCTATATAGGGTCGCCTTTGATCTCACGCTCGCCGGGCGCAACCCCGCCCTCGATCCGACTCACCTCCAGCACCTGATCGTGTCGGCCCCCCGGCGCTGGGAGGATCGTCACTTGCTGGGCGCTGAACTCCTTCACACCTTGGAACAGCGGGGGGTGAGCGTAGCGGTGGACCGGTTTGAGGACGAACAGGCCACCGAGGCATCTGCAGAACTTCTCGCCACCATCGCATCAGACAGTGGCGACCCGGACCTCAAGGGGGTCGACTGGACTGCGGACGAGGCGGCTGACGACTTCCATTTCGGAGGAGCGTGAAAAGCGACCCGCTGCGGGCCGACGGGCGGTGCTGCGGCTGATCCGGCGGAACGCCCGTGCGGCACGCGGGCTCTCGCCGCGCACCCGGTGATTGTCCAGGTACGTCGAGGTCTTCGAGATGCCCGCACGCGGCTTCGAGGAGCCTGGGCAGCGGCAGCGGGTCATGCCCGCCAGCGCAGCCACGCGGCGGCCAGCCGTCGTCCGGCCGAGGGCGAGGGCGTACAGCTCGGGGCGCGCGGTGGTGAGCGCGCCGGCGTGGCAGTGCAGCACGCACCGCCCGGGTCCGAGTCGGGCCAGCTCCCCGTCGGGCCGTGTTCCACGTCGGCGCCTGCGGGCGGCTCAGCGCGACGTACTGAGCGATGGCGTCCTGGGTGGCCACGCAGCGCCCGCCCGGCTCCTTCCCAGGAGGCGCAGCAGGGCCGGGTCTCTCCGGCTGGACAGCGACCCGCTTCGATGTCTTCGAGAGCGGAGAGGACGCCCTCGAAGAAGCCGAACACCGCGGTGCACGATCGGCACGGCCACGCGCCGGTAGTGCACCAGGCCGTGCAGGTCACAGATGCTCATCCCTCATAGGCGGAGACGGGGCGTGCAGTACTGCGCCTCGGTCTGTCCTGCGTCAGGGCTTTCGTGCCAGGCCCGCCACGATGAGCTGTTCCCAGACGGTCAGCTCGTGCTGTGCCGGCTCGATGCGGGGCAGTCGCTCGGCCAAGCCGGGGCGCCAAAGGGAGCTTGGCACGATACCTGGCTCCAGGATCTCCAGATCGCCGAAGAGGTCGGAGATCTCCTCGTCTGTCCGCCACCGTCCGCGGCCGAAGGTGGCTTGGAGCACCGCCTCGGCCTCAACGGTCTCGGGGTTGCCGCCGCTGCGGAAGTGGGAGATGAAGAAGTAACTTCCCGAGGGGACCTGCTCCTGCCAGTATCGGACGATCGAGCGGGGGTCCTCATCGTCGTTGATGTGATGCAGGACGGCGCTGTGAATCACGGCCACGGGCCGGTCGAAGTCGATCATGCCGATGACATCAGGGTGCTCCCGGATACTCCGCGGGTCGCGGACGTCGGCCTGGACCACACGGGTGTGCTCGTTGTCCTCAAGGAGGGCGCGGCCGTGGGCGAGAACGATGGGGTCGCTGTCGATGTAGACCACGCGGGAGCCGGGGGCGTGGTGCTGCGCGACCTGATGGACGTTGTCTGCGGTCGGCAACCCACTGCCCAGGTCGATGAACTGCTCGATGCCCGCCAGGGCGATCTCCCGCACGGCGCGAATGAGGCCCTGGCGGTTGGCGTGCGCGATGGCGACCGAGCCGGGAAGCTCCTGCTTGAACCTGTCCCCGACGACGCGGTCCACGGCGTAGTTGTCCTTGCCGCCGAGAAGATAGTCGTAGACCCGGGCAATGCTCGGCTGCGACTGGTCCACGTCGGAAATACCCTCGACCATGCCAACTGCCCTCCTGCCAGCGGATGTTGCCTGGAGGCCATCGTAAGAGACGCGAGAGATAGCTGGGAGCCGTCCGGAAGCTCAGGTCCAACACCGGCCTGTGGGAACGAGCGCGGGGCCGCAGGTTCGGTCGGCCTTTCACGGACCGTCTCGCTGACGGCGGCCGGGTGTCGGCCGGGATGGGGCGTCGTCAGATCCGCTCGCAGACGACATCGTATGACCGCCCCGCGCAGCAGGTCCGTCGCGTCGGCGAAAAGCAGAGGTGAACGCTAAGCCCGTGATCACGGCTGTGGATCGCGTGGTGGCGTGTGTGCCAGGAGCGTCCGTCGTCGCGCGTCGGGAACATCGGGCGAGTCCTTCGGCCCGCCGGGTTCGGCGCTCGTACGATGGTCGGGTGCCCGAGACGTGCCGCCCGCGGTCGGCCAGCTCTATGGTCCCACCCGGCCCGGGCTGCCCGAGGGCATGTCGTGGAGTCTGTCGTCGCAGGGCGTGCAACTGCTGATGCCTTGGCCGAGCCCGAGCCGGTCGAGACTGACGCTGTCGGCGGGCGCACCGGTCCGGCCCGTTTCGCCTTCATCGAGCAGCCCAGCGTGCTGCTGATGTTCCACCGGCTTGGCGAGGGTGTCCCTGGCAGGTCCATCCGTGGCAGGCCCTTCGGCAGGAAGACGGATCACCCCGGTCCTTCCCTGTGCCGGGAAGGACCGGTCCCACCTGTGGAGATCCACGTCTATGTCGTCGACGCACGGACGGGATCGTCTGCGCCCACGGCCCGGTGACCTGGCCTCCGCCATTCGTCGCGGCAGTCCGCGCCGTGATCGAGCGACAACTGGCCGGGACCAGGATGACGCCGCTGCAGGCATGGAGGCCGAGGCCCACTTCCGGCACTGGCCGCGTACCGTGGATGGTCCGCGAGTGCGCGACGCCCAGTGCCGTGGTGGCGTCCAGTAGCCCGCCCCTATATGTCACGGGCAAGGCGGGGCAGCAGCCGGGCAGTGCCGGACTCGGTCTCGGCGGGTTGCCTACGTGCCGTCGGCGGTCCCTCGGTAGATGCCGTCTTCGTCTGCGTCGCGCGACCAGTCGGAGAAGAACGTGTTTCCCAGGTCCATGTTGACCACGAAGTTCTCCAGATGTGCCTTGGGGATGCGGAAGGACGGTGTGGGTTCTCCTGGTGGGTTGTCGACGGCGAGCAGGGGGAAGTCGGGCGTGGCGAGGGCTTGGTCGTCGGCGATGAGCAAGATGCGGTGGTGGGGCCAGTCCTTGTCGTCACGGTCGACCAGGGTGCGTAGCTGATCTGCAGTGAGGCCGTTGTATGCGCTGTTGTCGATTGAGGTGACGTTGATGCCGCCGCCGTCCTCTGCGCCTTTGTCGAGGAAGTTCTGGAGGCTCTGCCAGGCTTCGGGGTTGGTGGAGCAGGTGCGGATGACGACGATCCCGCCGGCCTTGGAGTGGATCTTGGGGACTTTGACGGCCGGGTGGTATGGAGAGGCGGTGGGGCCGGTGTAGTCGGCTGCGGGCAGGGAGGCGTGGTCGCTGCTCTTGTGGATGCGTTCCGGGGCGGTGGGGGCAGCCCAGACCTGGACGAGGTAGGTCTCGGGGGGCGGGCTGGTCTTGGTGGGGCGGGGCCGACGGGGCAGGGCGGCGTCCTTGGTGGTGGTGCGGCCTCGGGCGTGGACGCGGATTCGGTAGGTCCCGGGCCCGTCGAAGGCGAGATTGGTGGTGAGGGGCTGGTCGTAGCTGGAGACGAAGGCCTGTCCGCGGATGAAGTCTGCGGAGATGTCGAGGACGTCGTCCCACTCAGCCGTGCTCAGCGCAGGCGGGCCGGAGTGGGTTTCGACGGTGACGCGGAGGTAGCCGCGTTCGAATCCAGTCAGGATCGTGCCGAAGTCCTTGTGGAATCCGATGAGGCCATTGGTGAGGGAAGAGTGTTCAGGGAACTCCATGATTCCTTGGAGCATGGGGTCGACAAGGAGGTCGTGGTCTTCGACATAGAGGTCTTTGGTCTCGGTCGTCACGCCCTGCTCAACTCCGTCTCGTTCCCCGTGTACGGCGCTGGGTGCTGCTCCTGGCGTGGAGCAGCACCCAGGTTACTGCTGGGCTGGGCGAGTTCTACTTGATGTGGACGTAGTAGGCGTCGCCGTTGAGGACGCGCTGGACCTTATAGAAGCCGCCCAGTCGCGCGCCGGCGCTGCGGTTGTCACCGGCGGAGATGACTCGGGTGCTGCCGCGGCGGGGGTTGCCGCCTTCCTTGGTGGCGGCGAAGGGGTACTCATCACAGTCCTTGCCCTGGGGGGCGTTGACCCTGCCGCACATGGCCCGGCGGTGCTTGTCGATGGTCGTCTCGTTGGTGATGCGGTGCAGTGGTGTGGAGGCGCCGGGGTGTCCCGCGATGGCGCTCTGGGCGTCGGCGATGTGGCGGGCGGACTCCTTCACCTTCGCGTCGGTGTGCGAGAGGCTGAAGGTGGGGGCGAAGCCGGGGATGACGCAGCCGGGCTTCTTCACGCGACGGTTCGGGTTTTCCCGGGACCAGAAGGTGTCGTCGCAGCGGAACTTTGCCGACTTGTAGCTGAAAGCCGCGGGGGTGTACCCGGGCTTGGTGAATTTGAAGCGGTAGGAGGCCGCTTTATTGAGCGTTTTGTGCTTGCCCACGCTGGCCTTGTACTTGACGGTCCCCTTATGGGCGGGTCCCAGGGTGGATCCCTGGCGGAAGTTCACGTCGGTCTTCACGCCTTTGCCGGCACCGACCGAGACGCTGGTCCGGATCCCAGACGCCTTGTGGAGCTTGGCCTTGCCGATGGTGAAGCTCTCGCCCCACTTCAGCTTGTTCGTCTTCAGATTCATGGAGTGCTTGACCTCGAAGGTGGCCTCGCCGACGGGCCTGCCGTTGCGCAGCAGGACCACCTGGGCCTTGGTGTCGAGGCACATGCCGGTGCGGGTGATGGTGAGGTGGCCGATTCGGCAGCTGGTCCCCGCGGCGTGGACCCGGACCGTCTTGACGGGGTCCATCAGCACCGCGCTGAGCGTGTTCTTCGGCGGTGTCGTATCGGCCTGAGCCGCGCCGGCCATGGTTCCGGCCAGCAGGCACCCCGCGAATGAGGCCGCCACTAAGCGCTTCATTGCCGTGTTCAAGGAACTCCCCCTTCCCTGCCGCGCTCCATGGCCGCACGAATTTGCAGACCGCTGCGGCGACAGGCACCAGACAACCTAGGAGGACCGCAGCTGAAATAGCCAGGGAATAGGAAGGGTTGTCTTAACTTCGATTCGCACAAAAAAGCACTCTTGTTCGGTCGGGCACCCGCGCCGGAATACGTCTCGCGCAGGGCCGGAATTCGACCGTGCACAGGACCAGCACCGCTTCGGGAGACCTCCCGGGAACCTGGCCGACCTACCCTCTCCGGGCAACCGGCCTCGGCTGCCATGCGGTCTGGCCATACGCAAGGACTGGCATCAGCCACTCGGACCGTCTGGACAGGTCCCCGACGGCCTCCAGGGCATACACAAGAGCCCGGCTGGATGGGGAGCAACGGCGGGTGTCTGGGGCGCACAACGCCAACGCCGCGGACAGCAGCTTCAAGCCCCTTCCGCGAGAAGTGCCTGCGCGAGGGCTGGATCTGTAGAGCGCGGTCGAAGTCGAGGCCCTGAACCTCGGCGCCCTGCGACAGCGACTCGACTCGGTGATCGAGCACCTGGTCCACGACGTGCACTGACGCCGCTAAGGCGGCAGGGCCTGCGGCGCGGTCGTCCTACGCCGCTGGCCGTCGCGGCAGGCGATGGGCGATGGACTGGGCGTCACAGTCGCTGTCGCGGGCCTCCGGGTCGGCGGGGACGTGCCAGACGACCTCGACGGGGCCCAAGGCCCCCTGTGGGCGCATGCATTCGGCGGTGGCAAACATACGGTTCATCCCTCTCGGGGCGCGGTGGACGGGCGACGGCCTGGTGTGGTGGCTGCCGCATGGGAGTCGGAGGCAGCGAGCGCGGCGTCGGGCAGCCCATCGCGCAGGACGGCGATGTTGGGCCCGCCAAGCAGGTCGTGGCCGAAGGTGATCACTGCATCACCGTCCCGGACATGGGCACGGCGGAATACGTCAGTCAGCGGGATTCCCCGGTAGGCAAGGGTCCAGCCGTCGGGAGCAGCCGGGTCGGCCACGTGGCCGTCGGGGGTGAGGCACCAGGCGTGCTCGAAGGCGCCGGTGAGCGGATCGGCCGCCAGCGCGTACCCCTCGCAGTACGTCCAGCCCTCCCGATCGGCCCACCGGTGTGCGGCGGTGAAGCAGTCCCCAAGCAGCCGCGGATGGGCTCCGGCGGGCCAGGGGGCGGGAGCGTAGTCGCAGCCGTGGGCAAGGACCAGGTCGGCGAAGGTCGGGTACTCGAAGGTGGGGTCGAGGACCAGGATGCGCAGCTGTTCCAGCCTGGCGCGCAGGTCGTCGGCTTCCGAAGCGGGCCCGGCCGTCGGGGTGTGCGGTGCGCTCATGCGGAGCCATCCGACCAGATGCCGGTGAACTCGGTGACCTCGTGGCCGGAGGCGTCGGTGTGCATGGTCTCCTCGAAGTCGATGCTGGCCACAGTGAGTCGGGCTCGTACTTGGGCGGCCGGGCTGGTCTTTCCGCTGTTCATGGGGGCCGAAGTCGGCTGCGTCGCTGGGCGGCAGATCAGCGTGGGTGTGCGGCACCCAGCGCAGCGAGCGGTTGCTTGGGGCGCTGTCGGCCGGGGCACGGTGGCGGGCGCGGGCGATTCGGCGGGCCAGCTCAGCCGCGGTGATGCCGGGGCGGGCGCGGTCTCTGGCAGACCGTGCACTGCGGTGTCCGGGCCCGACTGTTCCTCGGGGGTGGGGCCTGTCATCGGCTACCGCTGCGGGTGAGAGCGGCCAGGCGGGTGAAGTCATCGGCGGTGAGCAGCGCGCCGTCCGGCTGGGCGTAGGTGATCTCGGTGCGGACGGCTGGCGTCGCGACCGGGAACAGTGTTTCCTGGTCCGGGCTCACCGTGCCGGCGCCTCGGGGGCATGCTTCCTTTCTTCTCGCGGGTGTTCACGCGGCACCGTCCCCGAGAGCAAGGGCGACGTAGGCGGCACGGGCGTAGTCGCGGGGGGTGGCCGTGGCACTGTGGACGGTGGCCATGGCGGCGAGCAGCCGGGTGTAGCGCGGGTCTGCGGTGACGGCGCCGGCTTCTTCCGGCAGTTCGAACTTGCGGGGGTTGCCAAGGCTGCTGACGGCGATGGGGGTGGTGCGCCCGACGAGCTGGCCGCCGAGGTGCAGGTCGTGCTCGATGACACAGGAGGCACGGCCGTTGGAGCCGATGGGCCCTACCCGCAGTCGGCGGTCCCGGTCGGCCATGTAGCGGTCGCGGTCAAGGTAGAGCTGCCCCTCTTCCACCGTGCGGCCTGCGCTCTGCCGGATCTCCCCGTCATCCTGCTCCCCTTGTGCTCTCGGGCCCGCCCTGGGCGAAGTCGTTGCGAACATCGGATATGGGCGTCCGCTAGTTGTCCCCGCCGGATTTGGTTCCAGCTATGCGCAGGGTATCCGTCATCGTGCATATCGCGGGCCGCATGATAGAGGAGCTGTTCGCCGGGGCTGTCTGCTGATCAGGAGAAAGACCTCATCTGATCAGCAGTAATGCCGTGCCAGAAGCCAGCGCGCAGCTCTACCCGATGTACCTCGCTGATGTCGAGTGTGTCATCGCAGATTGGTCCGAAGCGGGCTGCGTAGCGAAGGAGCTCGGCGTCCAGGGCACGAGGGATGCGGGGGCGGGCATCGGTGATTTTGGCGATGAGTTCCTCGGCCGAATCAGGTGGAAGCCGTCGGGCCCAGCGAGCCCCGAACGTGCCGCCCACCTCCCGTGGTTCGCCGGCAACGCGCGTCATGTCGTGCTCGCGGTCAGCCCATTCCTCCTCGGCGGAGGTGAGGTCACGCAGGAGAGGTACTTCGTCGTCTGGGCTGACCCAGCCGGCATCAGAGGACCAGCACAGGGTGGCGGTGGCTGTTGCTGCTGGAGAGCGTTGCGCCAAGACGTTCGGGGTGGGGGCCTGCGGCAGCGGCTGGGGACGGCTCTCGGGTTCCAGTGCGGCGCGTTCGAGCGCGAATGGAGCGGCAGCGTCGGCTGCCGGGGTAGGCCCCGCGGCCTTGATGGCAGCCTGGGTGAGCCAAGACCGGTCCAGCAAGTGCCGCTCGTCAGCTTCCGCCACCAAGTCCTCGGACTGGTTGTACTCGCCGTCGGCGGCCTGAACCGCCCACAGGTGGATGCCAACGCCATGCTCCTTGGCCTGTATCACTCCTGGCAACAGATCCCCGTCTCCGGTGATCAGCACGATGTCGGCACACGCTTTGTTGCGGGCGAGTTCGGTCAACTGGGCGTGTATCGCAGCGTCCACCCCCTTCTGCTGGGTTCGTCCATCAACGCGGGTCAGCAGGCCCAGTCGGACGGTGACCCGAGACATCACACGAAGGCGTCGGTGCTCAGGCTGAGGGACACGGTCCGGCGCGCCGTCGAACCAGTAGATACGCAGAAGCGGCTGGCCAGTGTCGTCAACAGCCCTCTGGCGAATCCGCTCGATGAGCCGACCGTGGTCGACGGACAGGCGCGAGCGTGTCGCGCCACCGGTCATCAGCGTCGCCGCCGCGCCCAAGAGATAGCCGGCGTCCACCAGGACGATGCATCGGTCCATCTGCTCCCCCTCGACCTTGAGTAGTAGCCCTACTCGGTCGGTAGTCCATCACATACCTTGTCCCTCCTGCTCTGATTCACCCCTTCGGCCACAAGTCTCGGCCCGGACAGGGATACTGGCGGCCATGCCGTCGCCATCATGGCCGTGTTGGGGCGTCGTGATGGGACGTGCGCACAGCTGGATCAGACTTCGTCCGGACAGGTCAGGCGCGGGGCACTCAGGTCCGTTCACCCTGGTCGCCTTCCCCTTCCGGGCTGGGCCATGAGCTGAGAGTCGGTCCGCCGTAGCCCGCGCGCTGGCCACGCTTGCGCCGGTTGGGCCACCAGGCGTGCACAGCGGCGTAGAACCAGCGGCTCCCGTCGGTGCCAGGTGCCGGGGCGGGGGCTGCTGGGTCGTTGCGCAAGGCCCGGGAGAGAGTGTCGACCCGCACGTGAAGGTGGAGCGCAAGGTCGATCAGGCGCAGCGGTTCGGTGCTGACGTCGGCGGGCCGGTCGGCGGAGCCGGGCCGGGGTGCCTGCCGTGCGCGTCTGCGGGCGAGGCTGGAGAGGTGGTGGTCAATCACGTCCGGGCCGTAGTCGAGTTCCCGCTCCACCCACGCGCGGCCCTTGCTCTCTACGAGGCGGTGGATGAGCTCGGGGAGGGTCTCACGGGTGGTCATGGGCCCTGACTGATCGGGTCGACTGCGGTCCGGTCGATGGTATCGCCGCCCTGCGCACAGCAGGGTATACGTCGGGGCCGTGCTCGTGGGCCTGACGGCGCGTCGAGAGCGTGGGAAGTGCAACAACGGAGTCCTCCAGCCAGCACTGGCAAATTGCAACTCATGTAGGTTGCGATTTAAGCAGTGGGACTGGATAGTTGTCGGATTCCCACTGATCTCCCTCTGCGGCATGGCGAATGGCGCAGCCCACGCATCAAGGAGGTGTGGTTTGTCCTTCGACCTGGTCAGCCGGCCTTGGGTACCGGTCCTCACCGCTGCAGGCCCTGACCGGCTGCCGCTCAGGGAAGTCCTGTCCCGGGCGCATGAGATCCGTCTCGCCGGCCAGCCCGAGGAGCACACCGTGCTGCTGCGGCTCCTGCTCGCAGTGCTCGCGGCGGCTGCCCGGCCCGCCGATGCAGCGGAATGGGACGCGGCCTGGCAGGCTCCCACCTTGGACGCCCGGATTGACACCTACCTCGACAACAACCGGGGCCGGTTTGATCTGTTCTGCCCTACCCATCCGTTCTGGCAGTCCGCCTCCCTCACCGCGGCGACCCGGGACGTACGGGTACTGGAGATGGAGTCCTGGGGATCGGGAACAGCGCAGTTCGCCCCGCATCTGCTACACCCCCCGGAGCCGATGGACCCCGCCAGCGCAGCGCTGTGTCTGGTGCTGCTGCATGCCTGGCATCCCGGTGGGATCCAGAGCGGGCACCCGGACGACCCGGCCACCCGGGGCGGCAAGGTCTACGGCTCCAAGCCGGCCCCGCTGAGCGCGGTGACACACCTGAAGGTCACCGGCAGCTGTCTGAAGGACGAGCTGCTGCTGAACTGTCCACCCGGCATCCGGGCCTCGGGCGATTCGCCGGTGTGGGAGCGCGACTCACCGGCCGCCCCGATGCGGCTTCGGGAGCCGACCGGGCCGCTGGACATGTGGACGTGGCCAGCCCGCCGGGTCCGGCTGATCGCCGACGAGAAAGGCCGGGTGACCGGGGTCGCGGTGCACGACGGGGACCGCCCGGCCGACCCCGGTGCGGCGATGGCCCGGTACGACCCGGGCGTCGCAGTGAACGGGCGCGGCACCCGCCTATCCGTGACGGACGCGGCCCGGCACCTACTGCCCTGGTCCCCCGCCACCCTTCTCGACGACGCCCCGGGTGCAGGCAGCTGCCCCGTCCTCGACCACATCACCGCCGCGGCCGAGCGGGGCGTCCTGCCTCCGCAGCTGCCCCTCAGGACAGTGGTGCTCAGGGCGGAGCACACTAGCGCCCACCGAGCCGCGCTCTCGGGAATCGTCCACCTGAGCGCCCCGCTCGGCCCGGCCGGGGGGCTCGCCGACCCCGCCCGGCGTGCGGAGCTCGTCACAGCCGCCCGCCTTCCCTGGCAGGCCCAAAAGAAGGTCACCCGCGCCGCTGCCGACACCCTGCCGTTGTCGCCCGCCACGGTCTCCTCCCGTACGGCCCTGTCCCTGGCTCCCCATCTCGATTCCGCCTGGGAGGCGACCGCCGCCGACCCGGCCACCGGCGCTGACGCCTGGACCACCGCGCTGGCCAGGGCTATCGAGCGGGTGGCCGCATCGGGTGCCGGAGGGCACGTGATGGCGGCCGCCCGGATCCACGCTGCCGCCCTCGCCGCACTGCCCCAGCCCACCCGCCCCACACACGACCCAGAAGAGGAGGGCACCCACGCATGACCCACACCCACCCACCCGGCGAGACGATCGGCATGCGCGTGCGCACCGTCTCCGACACCCTTCTAACCGGCCTGCAACGCCGTCTCGCCCGAGGTGTCGACCGGCATCTGCCTGCCCTGCTCAGCCGCAATACGCCGCCCGATAGCCCCGCGCTGTGGTTGGCGCTGGATCTGACCGGCCTCCACGAGGCAGCCGAATCAGGCCTGAATGAGCAGGCCTACAAGCAGGCGGCGACCGCGGTGACCGCCGCTGCCCAGATCTGGGCTCGTACCGACGTCCCGCACGCCCGTACGAGCGCCCAGCAGCCCACCACGCTCGGCGCCGTCCTTGCCCGCGTGGCCCGCTCCCGGACCTCGGCCGAGGACGACCTCGCCCGCGCGCTGCGCACCCACACCCTCGACGAAGTCACCGCCCGTCTGCGGCCCTTGATCGGCCAAGCCCGGCCCTTGGGCGTGTCCCTGGACTACGGCCTGCTGGCCGCCGACCTGGACGCCTGGCAGTTTCCCGGCGGTCCTCACCGCACCGGCCAGCGATGGGCCCATGCCTACACCAAGGCCAAAGCCCTCGCCAACCGCACCGCCTCATCCCCTACCGCCGACCGAAAGGCCCCACCAGCATGACCGTCCACCTGACCCTCCACGCCCTACAGACCCTCCCCCCGAGCAACATCAACCGCGACGACCTCGGCACCCCGAAGACCGCCGTTTACGGCGGCGTGCCTCGCGCCCGAGTCTCGTCCCAGGCATGGAAGCGCGCCATGCGCATCCGCTTCTCGGCATCCGGCCTGATCCCGGACGAGGACCTGGCCGTACGCACCCGGCACGGCATCGGCTTGCTGACCAGCGCACTCCTCGAGCGCCGGGCCGACCTCGACGGCGATGCGGCTGCCGAAATCGCCGAGAAGGTCTTCTCATTCGTCACCGGTGTCAGTGCCGACACCGCCTCCGCACATCGCAAGGCTGCCGTCCGCCACGCGCCCGCCACCCGCGAGACCCTGTTCCTCGGACGACGCCAGATCGACCGGCTCGCCCACCTCGCCGCCGACGGCGCCGACGACATCTCCGCTTTCCTCAAGTCCAAGGCCAATGCCACCGCGGTCAAGGAGGCCGCCGCTTCGAAGGACGCGGTAGACATCGCCCTGTTCGGACGGATGGTCGCCACCAGCGACGACCTCACCGTCGACGCCGCCGTGCAGGTCGCCCACGCCATCGCCGTCCACCGCACCACCCCCGAGACCGATTACTTCTCCGCCGTCGACGACTTCGCCACCGACAAGGGAGCCGGAATGATCGGTCGCCGCGAGTTCCTTGCTCCCACCCTCTACCGGCATGCCGCCCTCACCGGCCCCGACCTCGCCTCCAATCTCGCCGACTACGCCGGCGCGATGAGCCTTCAGCAGGTGACGGACACGTTCATCCGGGTATTCGCCGAGTCCGTGCCCTCCGGACACATCACCTCCTACGCCCACACCACTCGGCCCGCCGTCCTGATCGCCACTGTCTCCGGGACCCCTCTCAACCATGTTGGTGCGTTCGAAGTGCCGGTCGAAACCGCCTCCGGGGGCCACCTGCCCGCAGCCGCCGCCACCCTGGCCGAGCACATCACCGTCACCAACACCGCATATGGCGACCCGACCGCCTGCTCCTGGATCCTCACACTCCAGCCCCAGGCCACCAAGCCCCTCCACGCCACCGCCACCCCTGTCCAGTCCCTGACCGAACTCGCCGACGCCGCGGCGGCCGAACTCACCCACCGCACCGCCAGCATCCGGGAGGCGGTGTGAGCGTCCTCGTCCTTGTCCTCGCCGCGCCCTTGCAGTCCTGGGGCACCACCGGCCGGCATGCCCTGCGGGACACCGATCCCCACCCCAGCAAGTCCGGCGTCATAGGCATGCTCGCCTGTGCCGCCGGCCTCGCCCGCACCGACACCGCGGGCCTGGCTGAACTCGCCGCCCTCACCTACGCCGTCCGTGCCGACCAGCCCGGCACCCGCCTGCGTGACTTCCACACCACTCACACCTCCCGCAAGGCGATGCCGCTGTCCGACCGGTTCTACCTCGCCGACGCCGTCTTCACCGCCGCCCTCGCCGGGCCCGCGCCCCTCATCGACCGCACCTACCAGGCCATGCGCAACCCAGCCCATCCGCTCTTTCTCGGCCGCCGCTCCTGCCCGCCGGCCCGCCCGCCCCTCCACAGCATCCACCCCACCGCCACCGACCCGGTCGCCCTCCTCGAATCCCTGCCCTGGCAGGCCAGCCGCTGGTACCAGCGGGCCCACCCCGGCCACCGCATGACCATCCACCACGACACCCACCCCACCAACCCGGCCGCCCGCCTCCACCCCGACCACGCCGTCGACTTCACCCCCGGACGCCGCCGCTACACCAGCCGCGCCGTCGCCACCCGCGCCCTGCCCCCCGCCCAGGCCACCGACCCCATGGACTTCTTCGACGCCCTGGACGACCTCGGATGACACACCTCACCCGCTGCCGCCTCAACCCCGCCCGCGCCCGTCAGCTCACCAGCTCTCCCCAGCGCCTCCATGCCGCGGTCGCCATGGCCTTCCCCCCGCCCTCGGCCGGAGCGGCCCCCGACCACCGAGTCCTGTGGCGACTTGACGAGACCCGCCACCCCCACCGCCAGACCACTCTGCTCATCGTCAGCCCCACCCGGCCCGACCTCACCCACATCGTCGAGCAGGCCGGCTGGCCCCACATCGCGCAGCCAAACGACCCCGGGTGGGACACCCGCCCCTACACCCCGCTCCTCAACCGGCTCCGCCCCGGAACCCGGCTGCGCTTCCGCCTCACCGCCAACCCCACACGCGCCACCGTCCGCCCGGGCGGGCAGCGCAGCCACCGCACGGCCCTGACCACGGTTGCCGAGCAGATCCAATGGCTCACTGACCGTGCTCCTGGCGCCGGATTCACCGTCCCGGCACAAGGAACGGGCCCCGGGGCGGCTCAACTCACGGTCGTCTCCAGCCATACGCTCAGCTTCAAACGCACCCCCGACGCCCGGCCGGGTGCACGAGTCCACATCCATGCGGTGACCTACGAGGGCCACCTCGATATCAGCGACCCCAGCGCATTCCGGCACACCCTGACCCACGGCATGGGACGCGCCAAAGCCTACGGCTGTGGACTCCTCACTCTCGCCCCCCTCCGCACGCCCTGAGGCCTCACGGCGACGAGGCCCACGGCAGGCCTCGTCGCCCATCGAACTGCGCAACAAGATCATGTCGCTGAAGGCGGCCGGGCAAGGCCGAAGAGGGAGGCGCCGCCCGACCGCTCTGGTCAGCGGATGCCCGTATGCCGGGGGGCAGGCAACTGTGCGTAGTGCTCCTCTGTAGGGCGCTCGACACTCCGGTGTGATTCATCCTGGGGCTGGCGCTCTTGCTGCAGCAGCCGAAGCTCTGCGGCAACTCGCCGCCCCCTACGGTCGTCTTCCTGCTTCCGCAGCTCTTCTTGCCGCTCATCTGTCATCACGTTGTCCTCTCTCCAGTCCGGTTCTGTCCCGGTCGATGGTCAGCGCACTGCGCTGGCCATGCTCTGCTGGGGCTGTTGAGCGTTGTGCTGCGCCTCGTCCACGCTCGTGGCCATGGTGGGCGTGGTTTCGGGGGGTGCAGGGTGGGCGGCGGCACGGTCCTTCCGGCTGTCAATGAAGGTCTGGAGTACCTCCTTGAAGCGGTTCTGGTGATCTGCCAGCAGCTGCGGCACATCCTGATCGGCCGGGGTCGACTCAGCGGCCGGATCTCGGTGGGCACGGAAGTTGCCCGGGTGCGGACGGTCCGCTGTCCGGTCGCGGCGTGGCAGCGCTGGCGGTGTGTTGGGCAGAGCCGGTTCGGCGGGCGGGGCCGGCGCGGCATCAGCCGGAGTCCGGCCCTGCTCGGATCGAGTGGGTTCCGCTGCGGCGGCGGCTTCGGCCTGTGCCGGCGCTTCGGGTGCCGGGGATGCCGCCAGCTCCGCGGCACTCTTCTGCAGCGCAAGGAGATTGGGCAGGCGCTCTTCGAGCAGAACCAGTTGAGTGGACAGCTCGGGGTGGGAGCGCGTCAGAGTCTCACGCGGCTTGAGTCCGTCGGACGGGCCCACCACATTGAGCGAGTGCAGTACAGCCAGCGCTCGCTCCGCCTGAGGATAGGTAACGTTCAGCTCGACAGCTTCGCTCAGCACCAGCGGCGAAGCCGACATAGCCTCCGTCCTTCGTTCGACCAGGTGCTCGGCCACAGCCCGCACTTGGGCGGCGGTGACGTCCGTCTCCAGGGCCTGAGCACTCAGCTCGGGCGGACCAGCGAGCTCCTGAGCAAAGCGGTCAGCGACCGCGTTGAAGAAGTGCGCGTCACGCTGGAAGGGGTTGTTCTCCACCCGCCGGCGCAGCGCCTTGATGAGAGCCTCCCGGGTTTCGACCGGTGTCTCGGTTTGCATGCCTGCGACGATGTCAAGGGGCGGGAAGCGAGCCTGGGTGCCCCACTCCTGATTGCCCTCCGCTGCAGCCGGGGCCATGCCTCGCTGAGCGAGGAGGAAGCGGATCTGCAGCTCCAGACGGTCCTCCGGCCGAAGGTGTTTCGCTCGCAGCTCTGAGAGAACGGTGCCCGACTCTTCCCGGAGTGCGCTCATGTAGTGGTCGGGCGGGTCGGACTCGTAGTAGCCCTCCTCGCGCTGTTCGTCAGCGCCCAGGGTTCCGCGCATGCGCTCCAGACGCTGCTCGGCGTAGTGAAAGATCATGGCGGCGATGTTGCGGCGCCCGGATGTCGCTTGGTCCTGGGTGTCGTAGCGTCGTATGACGGACTGCGCGATTCCCGAGATCATCTCGAAGCCTCGGAGCTGCGCGGCCTCGACCATGCCGTGCAGGCGTACGTCGAGGACCATGCGGTGCCCGGCCCGGCGTGCCTGGCCGCCGAGCTCGATGAGGGAATTCATCAGCTGGGAGGCTTCGGCGAGCTCGGGATCGATCGCGGCGCCGATGGAGAGAGCGCTGTCAAGGGCCGGGTCGTCTGCGTCGTCCAGGCCCACCGCTGCTGCGGGCTCGGGGGGCGGCGCGGCGCGCCTCAGTTCCTTGTTCAGCTTGCGTACGTGAGCTTTCAGCAGGCGCGGGGTGTCCAGTGTCTGGCCGTCGTCGAGTCCTGCGGCCTGTGCGGCGTGGGTCTCCGCGGCCTGGACGAGGGTGCGCATGGCCTGGGCAGCCTCGTCCAGCCCAGGGATGTTCTGCTGGTTCCAGGTGTCGAGGTAGCTGCTGATCTCTGCGGCGTGCCGGGCAATGAGACTGGCGGCCAGTGTCGTGATCCGGGCCGCCTTGATTGCTTCCTGCGGGGCGCGCTCTGCTCGCACGTTCACATCACGAAGCACGTCGGTGACGTGCCGGTTAATCTGGATGAGGGCGTTCCAGGCCGGCTGGCTGAAGTAGTACGCCTGGTTGGCGTTCGCTGCGGCCATCACCAGGTCCAGGCCGCTGAGGTCACGAGGTCCTACAGCCGGGGGTGTGTCCTGGTCGTCGAGGGCGCGGGCCCAGACCAAGCCCTTCTGGAGTTCTTCCAGCCGGGCTCGGCGTTCGAGCAGCTCCTGCATCTCGTCCGCAGTGAGGCCGGTGCGCAGTTCGGGTGCGGGTGTGGTCGGTTCGGCCTGGGTTGGGGTTGGCGTCGTCATCAGATCTCCGCATCAAGACTGGCTGGGTGCGAGTGAGGTGGGCTGGCCGGCCGCCTGGGCGTTCGCTTCTGCCTCAGTCAGCGTGGCCTTGCGGCCGCGGGCTGGGGGTGTGGTGGGCTCTGTGGCCTTGCTGCGCTCGTGCTGGTCGGCGTTCAGCTTCTTGATCAGCTGCTGGATCTTTCGTGTGTCGAGGCCGTCAGCGTCCCTCCCCTCTGGTTCCGCGTCTTCGGGGGGTGACTTCGGTGACGGTGTGGCCTCGGATGGCTTCCGGAGGCTGGCGGCCGGTGGTGCTGCGGGGCGGGAGAGCATGGCGTCGATGTCCCGCGGGCGAGCCAGGATCGTTCGAGGCGAATCTGCCCGGTAGGGCCCGAGAACCTGGTGGTCCTCCAGTCGCTGGAGCAACCGGTCGGCGCGCTCGGCAGTGACGTCCAGGAACCGCCGGAGGGTGAGCGGCGAGGAGTCCTGGTGCGTGGTGACGGTGAGGGCTGCCCGCCTCAACTGTTCTGGCGGTATGGGCCCTTGTGGATCCGGCCCGGTAGGGACGGTGCCGATCAGGCGCTGCTGGTAGGCCCAGGCCACCCCGTTGAGCAGGTCAGCGGTCGGATCGTAGGGGTTGCCGTCCTCGCCGGTGTGCGGATCGGTGTCACGTAGTTCGGCGACACGGTCACGGAGTCTGCTCAGCAGCATCTCGTGCGCGGCCCTGAGGTTGGGGACACGGGGTGCTCCGGCGACAAGACCGTTGTCGGGGAGGAAGTCCGTGCTCACAGGCTGGCCGTGCAACTGCTCGTATCGTGCGCGCCAGCGTGCTCGGTTGATGATCCATTGCTCTTGGAGTTCGCCGCGTTCGGCCAGCGTGGTGGTGGTGATGGCCATGCGCTGCTCCAGGTCGCGTTCGATGTGCTCAAGGTCCTGCATGCGCCGGTCGGGGCGCGTGGCCCGAGGGGCGGGGAGGGCTGCAGGGTCCTGTCCGCGCAGGCGGGCGACGGTGCGTTCCAGGCGTGTGCTCAGGCTCGTGAGCCGAACCTTGGCTGCGACGGTGGCCAGGCCTTCCAGGACGCGGACGAAGGAGGCTCGGGCCCGGTTCATGAGCCGCTCGCCGGCGGGGCCGTGCAGCCTGCGCAGGGCGGGCTGGGCAGCGTCCATCTGGCCTACGAGGTCGGTGATCTTCTCGTAGAC